>OMTC01000005.1 GCA_900313845.1 uncultured Prevotellaceae bacterium | reverse complement strand
GAGAGTTCGTGAAGCACGTCCGTTGCAGGGGTGATAGGGTATGAACCCAGATAGAGCTTGAGTCCAGCCTTCTCTGCTGCAGCGATGAAACCGTATGCCGTTGCCTTGTTACCCGTGATGTCCATGTAGCGTCCAGGCACTTTCACCTTCGACTCGATGCGATAAACATTGGCAACGCTGGAGTGGGTGTTGTGTCCGTAGTCGTAACCAGCCTGAATCACCTTGATGTTGGCATCTGCCACGCCTGGCTTCTTGGCGAATTTCTCGCGCAGGAAGTTGTAGGCGATGTCGAGGTCGCGGTCGAAAAGCCAGCAGACAAGTCCGAGGGCGAACATGTTGCGGCACTTCACGATGGACTTAGGGTCCATACCCGAGTCAGCCAAGCAATCCTTCACCATCTGTGTGATAGGACAGGCGATGACACGGTCGGGGTCGATATTCATTTCCTTCAGAGGGTCGTCGGTTGCGAATGCAGCCTTTTTCAGGTCGGCAGGACCAAAGGCGTCGGTGTCGATGATGATGGCGGCACCTGGTTTTGCGTATTTATACTGAGTTTTCAGCGCGGCAGCGTTCATTGCCACAAGCACATCACATTTGTCACCTGGCGTGTAAACCATTTCAGCGCCAATATGTACTTGGAAACCCGACACACCCGTCAACGAACCTTGAGGGGCGCGGATGTCCGCTGGATAGTCAGGGAATGTACTAATGCTATTGCCTACGGTAGCAGAAACCGTAGAGAAGATGTTTCCAGCCAATTGCATACCATCGCCGGAGTCACCAGAAAAGCGCACGGCAACGTCGCTCAACTCTTTTATTTCCAAATCTTCTGCCATAATGTAGTTTTTTATGTTTTTAATCAAGGATTTTTGGGAGCTTTGCCACAAACGTCTAATGACGATGATAAAGGATGTAGAAGGATTCTTTCCTTATCACCATCACCTATAAGCGTCTCTTTACTCGCAATTATTTATGATTATCATGCATTTTGTCGTGGTCTTTTGCATAAAAATGCAGAAAAGAGGGCGTAAAATGCATATATTTATGAATTTCGTGTGCAAAGTTCGTGAAAATATGCAACTTATCAAAATATTTTAATGAATAAATGCGTTTTCTTATCAAAAAAGGCAATTAGACAACAAAATCATTCGATTTTCCGTAAAACAAAAGCAGTTTGTAAACGTTTTTCGAGGTTTTCAAGAATTATTGCAAGGAAGAAAGCGGATGGAATCAAATATTGTTCACTATGGAACGAATAGTTTTGCCTTGTTGACCAAATAAATGCCACATGGCAACGACAAATCCACGCTTTCACCCTCTTGCATATTCTTCCGATATACATCATTTCCCTGCAAGTTCGATACTTGCAGTTGCATAGCCTTCGTAGCTTGAATATGCAACATACCTTTTGAGACTCTTATAGTATAATAAGGTGAAGCGGAAGCCACCGTTTGACGGATGCCCAATTCCTCATCGAAATCATATTTGGCATCGAGGTAGGCAAGACGCTGGTCTATCCACTGCTGAATATACTCCTCTTCAGCATCAAAGTCGAGAACAATGTCATCTTGACCGTTCCATCGCAACTCTTCACGCTCATCCACTTGGTTCTCCCGATAGAGCTGAAACACTCGATGGAATCGCGCTTTTAAGGAGTCGGTGCGCAACTCATTCGTGCGCAGTTCTTGATAACGTTCCTTCACGTAATTATAGGAACCATAATAAGTGCGCAGACAGGTATGAACACGATTGTAAAGCAGGAAATTCTTGTTTGCCTCCAAAGCATTGCCTTGATAGTCACGTCCCCAAGAGTGGTCCAAATCCCAAGGAGCGATGCCGAAAAGCGAAGAGGAATTGGTGGCATCGTAGAAATACACACATTGGTTCTTGCAATCATTATCTTCCGCTAAAAGCAGTTCGATGAAAAGGAAATAGTCGCGCCACACGTCGAGATCGATTCTCTGCGGCAGTTCACGACGTAACTCAGATGCGGAAGAATTCGTGAGGAAATCCATGATTTGCAGGAGTGGAGACCAGTCCACAGGTTCGCCATCTTCCAAATTCGGATAGGAAATCTCAATACCATTCCATATACTCTGCGCATTAGAGGGAATAGGCGAAGTAGCTACAAGGGTATTCCACTTATTCGTCTTGTAGAGTACGCCTCGCATTTGCCCATTCTTGAACTTGCGAAGTTGCAACTGTTTGCGGTCAATCTTCTCCGTCATGCAATACACCCCCTGATAGCGATGGTTGTAGAAAACTTCCACAAACTGGCCATGCGTGCCATTCAGGGCTGTGGGTTCGAAAGCACGAATATAGGAAGCTGTGGAAAAATCATTCCATAGGTCGGTAGAAATGCGATTCCTCATGCGTGCCTTGTCGATGGACATGGCATCAAGAATCCATGAGTTGTCACTTCTCAAACCCAAAAAGGAATGGTTGAGTTTTTCTCCCTTCGCATCCTTGAGTTTCACGGCGTACGACTTCTTTGGGCGTGCGAGTGTAGTGGCTCCTCGCCAACGCACGTCTATATCAAAAGCAAGAGGTACGGAATCAGCAGGGTCGTAGAACAAAAAATGCCCGTTGGAAAACTCCGTGGAGATGTTTTCCGACTGGATATGAATGATGGGAAGGGAGGTGAAATGAACCGTTACAGTTTCAGAAAGTGTGTCGTTGAGTTGAAAGGTTTTCTCAACGGAATTTGTATCAAAAAGTGCCTTTTCATCGGGAGAAATGGCTACCAAGCAGAAACGATGGTCGGTGGTGTCGCAGAGGATGGAATGGTGCTGTATGTTTTCTTTTTCCACTGCAGATAAAAACAATTGGTTGCGGGTCTGGCTTCGTGCCACACCTGCAACCAATAGAAGGGAAAAACATATAGCGTATTTCTTCGACATGGTAGAAATAAGAACTACTCTCGTACCATCAAGAATTTGGTGACGACGCCTTTCTTGCCTTCGGAGTCGGCAGCCAACACGTAATAGACGCCTGAAGTGCATTTCTTGCCACTTGCCAAACGACCGTTCCATGTGTATTCACCACCCACACTCGTACCTTCATTGACCAATTTTCCAGCTGCGTTCACAATCTTCACGTTGGTATCGTAGGCAAGGCCTGTTATACTGATGTTGCCTGCATATTCAGGACGCACTGGATTTGGATAAACCAACACATTGTTCTTATCCAAGGAAGCGGCTGGGTCGGTAGCATCGCCGAAGAAAGAGACGAGTCCTGCATCTGTTGCAATGAACACCTCACCCGTTTCGCCATTGATTTGAATGTCGTAGATGTCATCGCTGATGAGAGGCGAGTTTTCGGTGGTGAAATGTTCGATGGTTTCGAGTCCATCGGCACTGACGAGGAACACACCCGAACCATTGGTACCAATCCATTTACGGTTGCCGCCATCGATGGTGATGCACTTGATTGGCACCTCGCTCAAGAGGTAGTCGGCAAGGTTGGTACCATCATTGCGAGGCACTTTCACCTGGGTGAAATAGAAATCGTTGTTGAACACGTTGGCAGGGGCATAGGAAACAAAAATACCACTGCTACAGCCCACCCACATGTAACCATCCACGTCCTCCGTCATGCAGGAGAAGAGCGTTGGTGAATAGGTTGTACCATCTTGGTTCTTAATCGTCGTGATGAACTTGTAGGAGAAGCCCGATGGACTGCCTGGATTGTTGTTCGTGTTGACAATGATAACGCCTGCTTGGTGTCCTGCACTGGTGGAACGGCGAGAGTTGATCCATGCCCATCCTCTTCTGTCGAAAACCACGTGGTCGAAGGTTGGGTAGCTTGCAATTTCAGGGATATAGAAGGAAGTCCACGAACCATCGGCTTTTCGAATACGCACGATGGTGTCGCACTCGTTGTTGCACATCCACAGGTTGTTCTGTGAGTCGAATGCCAAGCCAGTGATGCGCACGTAATATCCTGGACGGCGGCTCGTTGGAATAATGGTCGTCAGTGGTGAATTGTTATAGCTGTAATTCTTTATGAGCTTTCCACCTTTGAACTCAAACAGTCCCGAGCAAGCAGCACTCACAAAGTGATGGGAAGAGTCGTTTCTGTCCTGCACCACGTCGGTCACATTGATATACCAATCGTTATTGCCCAATGCCTCCTTTGGTCCTGCCTCATCGAAGTACGACCAAGTGTTACCTTCGTATTTCATCACGCTTCCCGCACGCAGAACTTCCGGATAGTTAAAGGCACCACCCGTCATCAACAGTCGCTTGTTGTCTATCATCTTCATCTGATAGGAGAAGTTGCGGTGAGGACTATTAGGAATGACTGAGGCAGTCTTCACCGTGAAACTGTTTCCGCCCAAAGTATAACCTATCAAACCGCTCTCGCCACATGCTGCCCAATAGGTGCTTTGAGAATAACTGAGGTAGTTGATGCTCTGACTGCCATAATTCTGTGTGCTACCACTTGCATCGATGGAATAAAGACTGCCATTCACCAAGTAGAAAAGAGTGCCATTGCAGATGTAGCAACTGCTTGGCTTCGCACTGGCAATGCTTGACGTGGAGAAACTTGTGTTGTCGGTGACTTTCAGTAGCGCATTCTTGGTGGTGGCATAAATGCTACCGCTAAAAGTGATGAAATCCAAAGCAACCAGATTGCTCAATGATTTCCAGTTGTTCTTATCAAGAAGGTTGTCGCTCAGTTTGCCCACATACACACCATCTGCCGTTGCAGCGTACATGTTGTTGGCATCCAGAGCTATGTCGTTGATTTTATGACCGATGGAATAGAAGTTTCCGAAGGTGTGATTGCGCAGATTCACGAGTACCACACCCGAATTGGTGGAAACGTAGAGCGTTGTTCCATCTATCAGTACATTGTTGAGTGTCTTGTCGCTCAGTGACTTCAACTTCAAGTCGGGCATGCTATAGGCATCACCATTGGCATTGAGCAAGTCGATATTTCCGTTCGTATAGATAATGACGAGTTCTCCCGTAGATTCGCATGCTTCGATGTCGTAGATGTTATGGTCGCTCAGTGTATTCGCTTTCGTATAGGTATCTACGCTGGTGTCCTCCGGGTCGTAACTATACAATCCACCATCGCTCAGCACATAGACGCGGTTGTGCAGCGACACCACTTTTTGTGCATCGTGATAAGCTGCATAAATGCGCCAATCACCATTGCCAGCCTTCGCATCAACGAAGCCCAACAACATGAGGAGGGGAAAGATAAGTCGTTTCATTGTCTAAATACGTTATTAAGTTTTGAGTTGGTGTTTTTTCGTGGAAATCACAAAACTCCAAACATTCAAAGCTTTCAAAGCTCTCTAAAACACCTACAACGGCTGCGTATGAAGGAATTCCACGAACTTTGCCACGGCACGTCCGCGATGGCTGATGCTGTTCTTCTCTTCAGAACTCATCTCGGCAAAGGTTCTTTCGTGTCCTTCTGGCACGAAGATAGGGTCGTAGCCAAAACCACCCTCACCACGTTTTTCGTCGATGATGTGTCCATCCACCTTTCCTTCGAAATAGTAGTCGGCATTATCCGTCACAAAGGCAATCACCGTGCGGAAGTCTGCCTTGCGGTTTTGCTGGCTCTGCAATTTACTGAGCAGTTTGTCCATATTGGCTTGTGAGTCGTGACCCTTTTCAGAAGCATAGCGAGCAGAGTGCACACCTGGCTCACCATTCAAAGCCTCCACTTCGAGTCCGGAGTCATCGGCAAAGCAATCGAATCCATAGAATTTCTTCACGAAATGTGCCTTCTGATTCGCATTCTCACGGAAGGTCTCGCCTGTCTCAGGGATGTCCTGACGGCAACCGATGTCTTCCAGACTGCGCACCTCGAAGTCCTCGCCTAACATCGAGCGCACTTCCTCGAGTTTATGCTGATTATTGGTGGCAAACACAATCGTTCGTTTCGAACTCAATTTCTTCACTTTCATTTTGTCAAAGCCCTCGCCATACACACCCTGCACGTTTGCCATCGAAACGAAGGAATACGGGTCGATGAACTTAATCATACGGAAGATGTTGATGCTTTCGCGCTTACGAGCCAGACAGACAACCACCTTGCGCTCCGTCTTGGTGTACCAACCTGTACCGTCGAGTACGGTCACGCCTCGACCTGTGGCATTGATGGCATCGGCAATCTTGGAGTAGTTGCGGGAGAAAATCAGGAACTGCACCGACTGTCGCTGGCGGTTCATCACATAGTCGAGCGTGAAGGCAGAGATGAACAGCGTGGCATAACCGAACACGAGTCGCTCCACGTCGTGGAAGACAAACCAGCAGGAGGAAATGATGATGACATCGCACACCATAATCACATAGCCCAACGACACGTTGCGGTACTTGTTCACGATGGCTGCGATGATATCCGTGCCACCCGTCGAACCGTTGTTGAGGAAACAGATGGCAAGACCAAGACCTTCAATAATCGCTCCGATGATACACGACATGAATGCCTGGTTCTTCACGAATGGGCGAGGAAGACCTGTCGTCGGGTCGTTGCCCACGATTCGCTGCATCAGCCAGAGAATGAAGGTGAGCATCAGAACGGCATAGATGGTCTTGATGCAGAATTTCCATCCCAATTCCTTGATGGCTACGATGAGGAACACCACATTGATAATAAGGTATGTGTACTGCACCTCGAATCCATGTCCAGGGTTCATCATGTTGGTGACGAAATAGACAATGGACGAAACACCCGCTATGCCTCCCGTGGTGATACTGTAGGGAAGCATGAAACAGGTGAGGGCAAAGGCATAGAGCAAGAGGGCGATTGTAATCATCAAGTAATCGCGAGCCTCAAGCGCTATGTTCTGTGCAAATTTTGGAATGCTGGGTTGCATTATTAAGCTTTTTTCAAAACGATATTGACAATCTTCTTTGGTACCACAATGGTCTTCACGTGCTGGAAGCCTTCCATGTACTTCGCCGACTGTGGATTCTCAAGAACCGCCTTTTCGATGGTGGCATTGTCAGCATCCACAGGGAACGACATCTGGAAGCGTGCCTTACCATTGAAGCTGATGGTGAGGTTGATGGCATCTTCCTTCAGGTATTCCTCGTTGCACACTGGCCACTGTGCATCGCAAACGGTGGTATCGTGTCCGAGTGCCTCCCAAAGTTCTTCTGCGATATGAGGGCAGAATGGAGCCAAGAGGATAACGAAGGTTTCAAGCACTTCCTTGCTGGTGCTCTTGAGCTGGTTGAGCTCGTTCAGGCAAATCATGAAGGCAGAAACCGAAGTGTTGTAGGAGAAGTTCTCAATGTCCAAAGTCACTTTCTTAATCAGCTTGTGGATGGACTTCAGTTCTTCCTTCGTGCTTTCTGGATTGTTGCAGCGAAGCTTGCCGTCCTTGTCGAAAGCGAACATCCAAAGCTTCTTCAGGAAGCGATGGCAACCGTCGATACCGTTCGTGTCCCAAGGCTTGCTTGCCTCCACAGGACCGAGGAACATTTCGTAGAGACGAAGGGTGTCGGCACCGAAACGCTCCACAATCATATCTGGATTCACCACATTGAACATCGACTTCGACATCTTCTCAATTGCCCAACCGCAAATGTACTTGCCGTCTTCGAGAATGAACTCAGCCGTTTCATACTCAGGACGCCAAGCCTTGAATGCCTCCACGTCGAGCACATCGTTCTGCACGATGTTCACATCCACGTGGATTGGAGTGACGTCATATTCCTTGCTGAGATTGTAGCTGACGAAGGTGTTCGTGTCCTTGATGCGATACACGAAGTTCGAACGACCTTGAATCATACCTTGGTTGATGAGCTTCTGGAATGGTTCTTCCTCGCAGCTGTAGCCGTAGTCGTGGAGCACCTTGTTCCAGAAACGGCTGTAGATGAGGTGACCTGTGGCATGCTCCGTACCTCCCACGTAGAGGTCAACATGCTTCCAATAAGCATCTGCCTCCTGGCTCACGAGAGCCGTCTTGTTGTGAGGGTCCATATAGCGGAGGTAGTAAGCCGAACTACCTGCAAATCCTGGCATCGTGTAGAGTTCGATAGGGAACACCATCACGTTGTCAATCTTGGTGTTCTCCACCACCTGCTTGTTCTGCTCGTCCCAAGCCCACTTTGTAGCGTTGCCGAGTGGTGGTTCTCCCGTTTCGGTTGGGAGGAACTTATCTACTTCTGGCAAAACCAATGGCAGGCACTCCGATGGAATCATCTGAGGGATGCCGTTCTTGTAATACACAGGGAATGGTTCGCCCCAATAGCGCTGGCGTGAGAAGATGGCATCGCGCAAGCGGTAGTTCACCTTCACGCGTCCCAACTTGTGGGATTCCACATATTCCTTCGTGGCAGCGATAGCCTCCTTGATGGTCATACCGTTGAGGGAGAAGTCGATGTATGGAGTCACACCTGGGCGTGGACTGTTCATCACGATACCTTCCTTGGCATCGTAGCTCTCTTCGCTCACGTCGGCACCCTCGATGAGTGGGATGATAGGCAGACCGAAGTGCTTGGCAAAGGTATAGTCGCGGGAGTCGTGGGCAGGAACTGCCATGATGGCGCCTGTTCCATAACCAGCCAACACGTAGTCGCTCACCCAGATTGGGTTCTTCTCGCCTGTGAATGGGTTGATGGCATAACTACCCGTAAACACACCCGTCACTTTCTTGTCAATCATGCGCTCGCGTTCGGTGCGCTTCTTCACTTGCTCCAGGTAAGCATCCACTTCTGCCTTGTGGTCTGCGGTGGTGAGCTCGGCAACGAGTTCGCTCTCAGGAGCCAGCACCATGAAGGTCACACCAAACATCGTATCTGCACGGGTCGTGAAGATGGTGAAATGCTTGTCGGAGTCAGCCACGTTGAATTCCACTTCAGTACCTTCCGAGCGACCAATCCAGTTGCGCTGTGTTTCCTTCAGACTCTCGGTCCACTGAATGGTTTCGAGTCCGTCGAGGAGTCGCTGTGAGTAGGCACTCACGCGGAGACACCACTGGCGCATCTTCTTCTGTACCACTGGGTAGCCACCACGCACCGAAACACCATCGACCACCTCGTCGTTTGCCAAAACCGTACCGAGTTCTGGGCACCAGTTCACCATTGTTTCGCCAAGGAAAGCGATTCGCCAGTTCATCAGCGTGTCGCTCTTCTGCTTTTCGTCCATGGCTTTCCACTCGTCAGCAGTCAGCTTCAGTTCTTCCGAACCTGCTGCATTGAGTCCTTCTGTGCCTTTCTCTTCGAGGTGCTTGATGAGCTTCTCGATAGGCTGAGCCTTCTGCAACTCAGTGTCGTAGTAGCTTTCGAACATGAGTTGGAAAGCCCACTGCGTCCAGTGGTAGTAGTCAGGGTCGCAAGTGCGCACTTCGCGGTCCCAGTCGAAACAGAAACCAATCTTGTCGAGCTGTTCGCGATAGTGGTCAATATTCTGGAAAGTGGTGATTTCTGGGTGCTGACCTGTCTGGATGGCATACTGCTCTGCGGGAAGTCCGTAAGCGTCGTAGCCCATAGGATTCAGCACATTGAAACCCTGCAAACGCTTGTAGCGTGCATATATGTCGCTTGCTATGTAGCCAAGAGGGTGACCTACGTGCAGACCTGCTCCCGATGGGTAAGGGAACATGTTCAGAACGTAGAATTTCTGTTTGTTTTCGTCTTCAACAACGTGGTAAGTCTTCTGCTCCACCCAGCGCTGTTGCCATTTCTTTTCAATCTCTCTGAAATTGTATTCCATATCTTTTTATTATAACGTTTTTTCGTGTCGCAAATTATGCAGAATGAAAAATATTGCAAAAAATAGTGCAAACAAAATGGGCAAAAAAACCGAGTTCTTTTGCCATAAAGCTGCTTTTCTCACAAATTTTGTGCAAAGGTAGCACAAAATCAGCGCATAAAAAAATTATCACTCAAAATTTTGATTTTCAGCCTACTCCCATCCCTCCCCATTCATCCCATCAACCCCATTCTCCCCATTAACCCCATCTCCCCCCATCAAAAAAAGTCCCCAGCGCCTTCCGCGCTGAGGACTTTTATCAAGATTCTTTTTCAAGAAGTTACTTTACGAAAATCTTCTTCACCTCGCCATTGCTTGTACGAACAATGTTGATACCCTTCTGGAGTGAGTTTACGCGAGTACCAGAAACGGTGAAGATTTGTGCAGCCTTCGTCATGTTCTCAGCTGTAGCTGTAGCGATGCCAGAAGCGTCTGCGCTTGGATCCTGTGCACTGTTAGTACCGAAGTAGAGGAGCTTGAAGTCGTCAACGATGGTCCAGTTGCCGGCAGGAGTTCCTGCATCATTATTACGCTTCACACCGATGCGGAGCTTCTTGTCTTCACCCACCTTGAGAATCACCTTAGTGAAGTAAGGATAGTACTCGTTGCCTTGCTCGTCGTAGTAAGGAGTGTGGAAGTAAGTGTCGCAAGCAAGCATGGTGTTAGGAATGTAGTGGTCAGCGTTTTCACCAACTGTTGATTCACTTTCCACACCGTAAGGACTCTCAACAACACCAGCAGATGCGTGAGGAAGTGGATTAGAGAATGTACCTTCGCTTGTAGTTGCATAGAGGAATGCAGTGAGGGTTTGGTCAACGTAGTTAGGGTCAGCAGCCAATGCTTCTTGAGCTGCGAGGTAGTCTGCGTAGTCGTCAGCAGCCTGACCAGAACGATGCATACCGTTCACAGAGAGCTCATAAGTACCAGCTGGAACTGTGAGATCCTGATAAGTGTCGAATTTTTGCTGATAGCGTTCTGCAAGAGGAGCAGTAGTACCACCAGCACCGAAGCTTGAACCTAACCATCCTTCGTATGAGATATTGTCGAATGTAGGGTTCACAATCACGCTTGTGTAGTCGAGTGGGTCTTCGTCAGAAGCTTCGCCGTTAGGCATCTTCAGGTCAGAAGTGAATTCCTTAGCCTTTTCTGTGAGGGCAATGAGTTCGTCTGTAGTGAGTTCAGTGTAGTTGTTGAAGCTTTCTTCTTCTTCGCCAAACTTCTCGAGTGCCTCAAGATTAGCTTCTGGGTCACTTGCAGCTGCATAGAGATCGTCGTAAGCAAGCTTGTATGCGTCGCAAGCAGCCTTGTTAGCCTGAGCGTCTGCAAGAGCCTGGTTAGTTGCCTGGAGAGCATTCCAGAGTGCATCAGCGTCGGAGCTACCAATCAGGTTCTGAGCATTCTCAAGAGCCTTCATTGCAGCGTCGAGAGCTGGCTGAGTCATGTTAGAACCATTTTCGTTCAAGAATCTTTCGAGCTGCTCAGTGTAATTAGGGAGAATTTCGTTGATAGCGTCTGCATCCTTACCAACGTAAGTGAGCTTGAATCCAGAGAAGAGGAACCAGTGAACTTTCTGTCCATCGGAAGTGATACCAATCTTCATGTCTTCACCATCACCTACAAGACCGTAAGTAGTCACAGCGTAGCGACCAGCGCGGAATGCGTAAGAAGCACCAACCATACAGTTAGGAACATAACCCGAAACAGACTCGCCAGCAGCATTGTAACCATTTGTTACCTCGTAGTCGTAACCTGTTGTCCAAGTGTTCGATGGATAATAAGGCTCATCAGTCATGTCGAGATAGCAGTTCACGTGGTCAACAGCTTCATCTCTTGGAATCACGTCGTTCACGATGTTCTGAATCGTTGAGCGGAAGTTGTTCATGTAGAGCCAGCAGTTGATGTCTTCAGTACCGTTGTAAGAGCCATTTCCTGCAGGGCGAACGAATGCGTGAGTCTCAATCTTGTAGATACCAGCTGGAGCGCCCTTCACAGTCTGATAGAAGTCAACTGTTGATTCATAGCGCTCAGCACACATGTAGTCGTTCAAACCACCAAGTTGAGCAGCACCTGTCCAACCATCAGTTGAGAATGTACCAGTACTGCTACCGAAGTCAGCATTGGTAAGCATGTCTGTACAGTCAGTTCCAGGAACGAGGCTGTGAGCCACAGCTGAAGAATAGAGAGAGTCAACTGTAGAGATGTACGAGTTGATTTCTTCTGTGTTCAAAGGATAAATTCCATCTTCCATGTTCTCCTGAAGGATGAGAGCGATTGGAGTTGGGTATTCAGGATGTTCGGCTGTGAAGTCAGCAGCATCTTCATCGTTGTCAATCTGCATGAAGTCGGAGAATGCATCCCATTCATCACCAGCAAGTGTGTTGTGAGAATCGAGGTCGTCCATCCACTTCTCAATCTTCTTGGCAATCTTTTCGTAAGCAGCAATGTTTTCCTTCACTACCTTCTCAGCAGCATCAGCAGCAGCAGCGGCAGCCTTGATGTCTTCCTTGCTTGTTGCAGCATCCAATGCGTCAATAGCAGCGTTGTAAGCGTCAATCAGAGCAACCTGAGCAGCAATGGTGTCAGCACTCATTCTGTCGTACTTGTAACCCATCTTGTAGAGCTTCAATGCATTCTCTTCACAGTTCTCATTACCATAGTAGAAGAGTGATGTGTTCTTGAATGCAAGCCAGTTGAAGTTAGCATTCTTGATGTCGAAACCAAGTTCTACGTCGCTTGCCTCAGGCAAGATTGCGATGATGGTGAAGTAGTTCTTCGACCAGAGCACGCTCTTGCTGCCAGAATAGTAAATGTCAACTTCGTCCTGAAGGTTGATACTGTCGTTGCCGAAGAACATCTTGATGCCTTCGAACTTTTCAAGCTGACTTGCCTCGTTGTAAACGCGGGCATCAACAGTGAACTTGTAGAGACCTGGAGCAAGGTTTGGAAGTTTCTGATAAATCTTCTGGTCGGAAAGAATACCGCCCGAACCAGTCCAGTGCTCAATGAATGGAGTGGTCATGTCGGTGCCGTCACCACCATTGTTAGCCTCTGTTGACCAAGTGTTGGTAGAGTGAGAACCTGTTGTGCCAGTACCCGTGAATTCCTGAGTCCAAGGACCAACAGAAGAACCGTCACCAATTTCACTTGTCAAGTCGAGTGGTTCGTCGAACGATGCAAGGGAAGCCTTGTAGTTCACGATGATGCCTGTCACCTGTTCCTCAGCAGCTGCAAGTTCCTCTGCTGTGGAAGCTGTGTTGTTATAAACAGCCTCTGGAGCCGAGAAGTCGAGCTGTGGATATTCAGCCTTAGCTTTGTCGAGGGTAGCCTTCAGCTTGATAGCAGCGTGATAAGCAGCTACCTTTGGCTGGAGCGATTCATACTCTTCAGGAGAGATGAAAACCCATTCATCATAGAAAGCACCTTCGAACACTGGCTGGTCTTCCAAGATTTCCTCGCCACTTTCGTCAGTGTAGGTCAAAGCTGAATCATAGATGTAGAGACGATTGTCGCCAGTCTGCTTTCTGATGATTTCTGCCACACCCCAAGCACCTGCAGTAGCTGCCGTGATGGTCTTGTTCGTGAACTTGTAAGTACCATTAGCCTGCTTGGTGATAATCCAAGCGTCAGTGCCAGGATAACTATCCGTAGCGTAAGAGTCTGGAGCATCTACCCACATGGCATCCCATGCGTTGCAAGATACCCAAAGCCAAGCGTTCTTGTTGGCTGCTGAAGGCCAGCAATTGATGTTCCAAGCATCCAGTGGAACAGTCTTTTCGTCATCCTCAAATGCCTGAGCAATGCGGATGGAGTCGCCGAATGATGCAGCGGAAGCACGAGTGTTCCAATCGTTAGAACCAGCAAGGAAGCCAGCAGCTCCCGTGTTGTAGAGGAACATAATCGTTTCGCCATCATCAACCATGTCCTGCGTACTTGATGGTACAGGCTTAGTCCACTGAGCGAACACCGAAGCCGACATCATCAATGCAGCACCGAGAAGTAAAAGTTTTTGCTTCATAATGTGTAATTTTAAGTTAGTTGATAATAGAATTATAAAAAAAATAATAAAAGATTTCTTGTTAGAAATATCTGTTAGAAAACTCTTGTTAGTCAATTATTTCGTGGCAAATATATAAAAAATATATTACAAAAAGAAAATGAATGGTAAAATTTACACCTTCCACCCTATTTTTTAACAAAAAAGATTCTTTTGCCCCATCATTTTCACCCAAAATGAATTGTTGAGATAACACTCAACACGTTTTTGCGCTACAATCCGCTTCATGCAATTCTCTCCTTTGCTTTTGCTGAACCTTAGCTCGGCGTAAGCCAATCTTTTCTTCGCTTTTGCTCACCCTTTCCTTCGCTTCTACTGATTTTCTCCTTCGCTTCTCCTGGTCTTTTCCTTTGATTCAACTGAAACACCGAGCCCTCAACGTTTACACGGCGAAGGTTCGGCATCGCAACGCCGAAGGCTCGCCAAGTCGATGACGAACCTTCGGCAACTAGTTGAATTCAAAGGAGCGCTTCAGTCAGTCCACAAATTTGCTTCTGAGCATCCTCACACGCGCTTCAGTAAAACCACACACGCGTTGCAGAAATTCCTGAAGCGTTGCCTTATGGCAGCGCTTCGTAATACTTATCAAACCAAAGCGAATGGTATTCTTTAAGGATACCTATCACCTCTCCCGCCATCTCCTGATGACCAAGCTGTTTCCAGGTGGAATCGACACGAGAGGCAAGCAGAAGCGCCTCGTATTCGGAGACCACATCGCAGAGGTGGAACAGACTGGTGTTGATGGGTACAGGAACCCATTTGTAGTCGCGATAGATGATTTCGCCAATCGTCGTTCCCCAGATGTCGATAGCTCGATATGGGTAGCCAGCCTTCTGGCAAATGTCGCCCAGCTGCAGAGCGCGGTGTGCCATCTTCCGCGTGCCGTGGGCTTGGTTAATGAACTCTTTTCCTTCTTTCTCCACTTGATTGAGTGTTCTGGCGTCCATCCGAACGATGCCTTGCTGCGGTGTGCAAGTGCAGCAGAGGCGGTAGATTTTTTGATTCATAAACCGAAAAAATTACAATAAATAAAAGAACGAATTAGACTCAGGGACGCGCACAAAAAAAGATACAACAATCCCCTGAATCGCCATTTAGCATGGCTGCATAGTTGGATTGTTGTATCAAATTCTGTTGCAAAGATACGGATTCCGAACGAAATCTAACAGACGAAATCAGTTTTTTTTCAGAAAAAATCAAAGAATACTGAGGAATATGGGCAAAAATATATAAATTTGTGCCTCAACACCTATTATTTATATATAACAAATGACGAGAATACTCATTTTTATAGTGATGATGATTTCCGCTCAAAGCCTCTTAGCTGAAGAGAAACTGACGGGAAAAGTCATTGGCACGACTCAATGCTACGATTATAATAAAGGAATGATTTCTACAAGCGTGAACACCTGCGAAATGGCGTTCGATGGCAATGCCGACACCTTTCTTGCCACCTACGAGCGCAGTTACACTTGGGCTGGATTGGACTTGGGGAAACCATACGTCATTACACGTGTGGGATGGATGCCACGCGATGACTACAACGGACCGAACAAGGTGTGAGAAAACAACTCTCACATGCCGCTGTGAACTGTAGCAAAGGGTTTCGCTATGTGCGCTATGTGGGGCCGAACGATGCCCGCTGCAATATCGCCGAGTTGGAATTCTATGGACATGAAGGAGAGGGAGACGAAAGCCAACTCTACCGACTCACTAATCTTCCTACAGTAAGCATCCACACACTGAACGGCGAGTTGCCCTACGACAAAGAGCATCAAATCAGTGCACAAATCACCATCATCGGCGACAGTGGAAACAAAGTGTTGCTCTCAGAACCTGGAACGATTCGTGAACGAGGCAACTATTCACGCAACTTCCCCAAGAAACCTTATCGCATCAAGTTCGATAGCAAACAGCACGTGCTCGATGCTCCTGCCAAAGCAAAGAAATGGACATTGATAAACAACTATGGCGACAAGACACTGATGCGCAATATGTTGGCATTCGAAATCAGTCGGCAGTTAGGCATGCCTTATACCCCTTATTCAAAGGCAGTCGATGTGCTGCTCAATGGTGAGTATAAAGGTTGCTATCAGTTATGCGACCAAGTGGAGGTCAACAAAAAGCGTGTGGCAATCGACGAACTGACTCCGCAGGACAACAGCGCACCTGCTTTGACAGGCGGTTATCTGCTGGAGGTGGATGCTTACGCCTACGATGAGGAAGTGATGTTTTATTCCGCTAACAATAATCCCGTTGCCATCAAGTCGCCTGACGGAGACAGCATCACATGGGTGCAGAGAAAATACATTGAATCGGCTTTCAACAAGATGGAGCAACAGTGGCAACGCTATCTCGACTTGAATACCTTCCTCCGACATTTTCTGACGGGAGAACTGTCGGGCAACACCGACACATACTGGAGTGTGTTCATGTATAAGCAGCGCGAAAACGACACCATCTACACGGGTCCTGTGTGGGATTTTGACTTGGCTTTTGAGAACGATAATCGCACCTATCCGATTAACAATTTGAACGACTATCTCTATCGCACCAAAGGCAGTTATACGGGCAACATGAGGTCGTTTGTTGATAAGATTGTGGTGAGTAATACGAATGCCAAAAAACGAATGTTAGAGATATGGGCTGAAGCCCGTCAGGACAAACTGACGGAAGAATATCTTGTGGCTTATTTGGACTCTTTGGAAGAGATGCTTCAGGAGTCGCAACGACTCAACTTTCTGCGTTGGCCCATCATGAACCAATATGTGCATCAGAACCCAGTGCTTTGGGGCAGCTATAAGGCTGAGGTGGATAATGCACGGCGTTTCCTGAAGAAACGTATCACTTGGATGGACAACAAATTAGGATATGATGCTATGGCGGACATCCATGATGTGGAGCTCGCAAACGAGTGGTCAATCGACACCGACCGTCCGTATGAAGTCTATTCTGTGGGAGGGCAATTATTGGGACATGACATGACAGGTCTGCCACAAGGTGTCTATATCCTTCGCCAAGGTATGAAGACGATGAAAGTGAGAAGATAATTTTGAGCTTTCTTCAAAGAAATTCTCATTACTTATTTCTTCATTTTCAAAAAAATATATACTTTTGCATGTGGCAATATGAAAAGCGCATACAGATGCAAGATTGCGGATGAAAAAGTTGTATAAAAAAGCAAACCGATGATGAAGAAAGTGATGGTCATACTACTGATGGCAATGTTATGCCTCAGTGCTTGGGGACAAAAGATTGTCCTCAGCGGAACTGTTGTCAACGAAAGGAATGGCAACAAGATTTCTTTAGCAGTGGTGTCGGTGCCTCACACAAATGTGACGGTGGTGACGAACGACGACGGTTTCTTCACACTGAAAGTGGATGAGGCTCCGCATTCGATTGTGGTTTCTCACTTAGGGTTTGAATCGAAAGAGGTCCCTGTGCCCAACACCTCCACCGACGGACTTGAGATTCGTTTGAAACAAACCTCCATCCCGCTGAAGGAAGTGGTGGTTTGGACAGAGAATCCACGCGCGCTGGTCAGTCTTGCTATCGAGAAAATACCAAGCAACTATAGCAAGACTCCTATGCTCTACAATTGCTTCTACCGCGAAACAGCCATGAAGCGGCAGCATTTCATCTATGTGGCTGAGGGAGTGGTAGATATGTACAAGACGGATTATAAAAAGGGAAACGGACGCGACCGAGTTGCCATCATGAAAGGGCGCCGATTGCTCAGTCCAAAACAGGGCGACACATTGGCACTCAAGGTGATGGGCGGCCCTGTGCAACCCATTGAATTGGACATCGCGAAAAACCGAGAATTTCTGCTCAACGAAGCGGAACTGTCCAACTACCGTTTTGAAATGGAAGCGCCCGACATGATTAACAATCGATTGCAATACGTGGTTAGCATTTCGCCTAACAAGCAACTGCCTTACGCACTTTACTACGGCAAGCTCTATATCGACCACGAGAACTTGGCATTCACACGTGCGGAACTCTCGCTCGACATGAGCGACAAGTACAAAGCCACGGACCTGATGCTTATTCGAAAACCTGCGGGTGTGAGTTTCAAGCCGAAGGAACTTTCGTGCCTGATTGAATATCGATATGAGCAAGGTGTGACGCATATCTCCTATATCCGCAACACGTTCCGATTCAATTGCGACTGGAAACGACGACTCTTCAGCACTTCGTATGCCGCCTTCTGCGAAATGGTGGTGACGGACAAGCATAGCGACAATGTGCAACCCATCTCGGGTAGGGACTCCTTCGATTCCCGCGACTCCTTCTACGACAAAGTGGATTATAAAATGAAAAATGAAAAATGAAGAATGAAGAATTATAGATGCATGATAACCATGTAGGAACTATCATCATTGTGAAATAAAAAAGCATCAGCTGAGGAGCTGATGCTTTTTTGTTGAGTATATCTCACAAGGAGAATATAGAATTAGTCTTTGCTGAAACGAGAGAAGTTGTTGAATGCCGAGAATGCTGAAGTTGGGTCGAACTGAGGACGACGTATTTCATCAGCTTCTTCACGGCTACCAACGATGATGCGATCGAACTGACGAAGACCTGTACCTGCAGGGATGAGGTGACCACAAATCACGTTCTCCTTCATACCCTCGAGAGGGTCGCTCTTGCCACGGATAGCTGCTTCGTTGAGCACCTTTGTCGTCTCCTGGAAGGATGCAGCCGACATGAAGCTGGTTGCACCGAGGGCAGCACGTGTGATACCCTGAAGTATCTGAGTGCTGGTAGCAGGAACGGCATCACGAGTCTGAACCAACTTGAGGTCACGACGCTTGAGGAGAGAATTCTCGTCGCGAAGCTTGCGAGCGGTGACAATCTGTCCCTTCTCCAATACTTCGCTATCACCTGAGTCGGTGACAATCTTCTTGCCCCAAATGCGGTCGTTCTCTTCAGTGAACTCGAGCTTGTCAACAACACCACCTTCGAGGAATCGAGTGTCGCCTGGATCAACAATCTGCACCTTGCGCATCATCTGACGAACGATGATTTCGAAGTGCTTATCGTTGATTGCCACACCTTGCATACGATAGACATCCTGAACCTGGTTTACGATGTATTCCTGAACAGCCGTAGGACCCTTGATGGCAAGGATGTCGGCAGGAGTGATAGCACCATCGGAAAGTGGAGTACCAGCACGCACGTAGTCGTTCTCCTGAACCAGAATCTGCTTGGACAGTGGCACGAGGTACTTGCGCTCGTCACCTACCTTGCTGGTGAGGATGATTTCGCGGTTACCACGCTTGATCTTACCCATCGTGATTTCACCATCGATTTCAGCAACAACTGCTGGATTGGATGGATTACGAGCCTCGAAGAGCTCCTGTACACGTGGAAGACCACCGGTGATATCGCCTGCCTTTGCAGTAGAACGTGGAATCTTCACGAGTACTTCACCAGCCTTCACCTTCTTGCCGTTCTCAACATTGATACGACCGCCAATTGGGAAGTTGTATGTGCGGAGTACCTCACCTTCTTTGTCAACGATACGACATGCAGGAACGATGCCCTTGTCCTTAGACTCGATGACGATGTATTCCTTCATACCAGTGGTATCATCTTGTTCAACACGGTAAGTAACACCTTCTACAACACCTTCGAACTCTACCTTACCAGCAAATTCGCTGACGATAACGGCATTGAATGGGTCCCAAGTTGCAATCACGGTATCTCTTTCAACCAATTCGTCCTGATAGTGATAAAGAGTAGCACCATAAGGAACTGGAACAGTGGAGAGAGCGATGCCAGTGTGAGTGTCGAGGAAGCGGAGTTCAGCCAAACGACCTACCACAATCTTCACATCCTGTCCTTCTTCGTTCTTTGCATCGATGGTGCGAAGTTCATCGAAATCGAGCTTGGTCTTATTGCGTGCAACAATCTGTGCGTTAGCAGCAGCGTTACCAGCAACACCACCGGCGTGGAATGTACGGAGGGTCAGCTGAGTACCTGGCTCACCGATTGCCTGTGCAGCGATAACTCCGACAGCTTCACCCTTCTGAACCATCTTGGCAGTGGCGAGGTTGCGTCCGTAGCACTTCTGGCAAACACCATGCTTGCTCTCGCAAGTGAGCACTGAACGGATTTCAACGGTTTCGATACCTGCTGCTTCGATTTCGGCAGCAATGCGCTCGTTGATTTCTTCACCGCTGGCAACAATGAGTTCCTGAGTTTCAGGGTGGATAATATCGTGAACAGAAACACGTCCAAGGATACGCTCAGCAAGCGATGCAACCACGCGGTCGCCATCCTTAAGAGCTGAGCAGAAGAGTCCACGGAGTGTGCCACAATCTTCTTCTGTGATAATCACGTCGTGGCTCACATCCACAAGACGACGAGTCAAGTAACCTGCGTCGGCAGTCTTGAGGGCTGTATCGGCAAGACCCTTACGAGCACCGTGAGTAGAGATGAAGTATTCGAGCACCGACATACCTTCCTTGAAGTTGGAAAGGATTGGGTTCTCGATGATGTTGGCATCGGAAGCACCTGCTTTCTGAGGCTTTGCCATCAGACCACGCATACCTGCGAGCTGAGCAATCTGGTCGGCAGAACCACGGGCTCCTGAGTCGAGCATCATGAAGACAGCGTTGAAACCTTGGTCGGCTTCGGTCATTTCCTTCATCAACGTCTTCTTGAGGGATTCGTTAGCCTTGGTCCAAGTATCGATTACCTGCTGGTAACGGTCCTTGTCGGTAATCATACCCATTCCGTATGCCATCTGAATCTGCTCAATCTGGTTGTTACCATCTTCCACAATCTTCTTCTTGGCTTCAGGAATGATGATATCATCGAGCACGAAGGAAAGTCCACCTTCGTAAGCGCGGCGATAACCGAGGTCCTTGATACCATCGAGGAATTCGCAAGCACGAGCCATACCTACTGTCTTGATAACCTTGGTGATGACCTTCTTGAGGGCTTTCTTACCAATGACATCGTTGACGAAACCTACTTCATCTGGAACAATGTCGTTGATGATGATACGACCAACAGTTGTTTCAACGATATGCTTGACATAGTTGTTGTTCTCATCAACATCGAGCACAAGACAGTTGATTGGTGCATGCACATCCACACGACCTTCGTTGTAGGCGATGATTGCCTCTTCTGGACCATAGAAGGTGAGGCCTGAACCCTTGGCTCCCTGACGCATCTTTGAGATGTAGTAGAGACCAAGCACCATATCCTGAGAAGGAACAGTGACAGGTTCACCGCTGGCAGGAGAGAGGATGTTGTGGCTCTGGAGCATGAGAAGCTGAGCCTCGAGGATTGCCTCGTTGGAAAGAGGAAGGTGAACAGCCATCTGGTCACCATCGAAGTCGGCGTTGAACGCAGTACATGCGAGTGGGTGGAGCTGAATTGCCTTACCTTCAATCATCTTAGGCTGGAAAGCCTGAATACCGAGACGGTGGAGTGTAGGAGCACGGTTGAGAAGCACTGGATGACCCTTCATCACATTTTCAAGGATGTCCCAAATCACATCGTCGCGACGGTCAACAATCTTCTTTGCCGACTTCACGGTCTTGACGATACCGCGCTCAATGAGCTTGCGGATGATGAATGGCTTATAGAGTTCGGCTGCCATGAGCTTTGGAAGACCGCACTCGCCCATCTTCAATTCAGGACCTACGACGATTACCGAACGCGCGGAATAGTCAACACGCTTACCGAGGAGGTTCTGACGGAAACGTCCCTGCTTACCCTTGAGGGAATCGGAAAGGGACTTGAGTGGACGGTTGGACTCTGACTTCACAGCCGATGCCTTACGCGAGTTGTCGAAGAGGCTATCCACAGCCTCCTGAAGCATACGCTTTTCGTTGCGGAGAATCACTTCTGGAGCCTTGATCTCAATGAGTCGCTTCAGACGGTTGTTACGGATGATGACACGACGATAAAGGTCGTTGAGGTCGGATGTAGCGAAACGGCCACCATCGAGTGGAACGAGTGGACGAAGGTCTGGTGGAGTGACAGGAATATTGTGCATCACCATCCACTCAGGCTTGTTCTTTCCACGAGAAGAACGGAATGCTTCAACCACCTGCAAACGCTTGAGAGCCTCCTGCTTGCGCTGCTGAGAACCCTCCTCACCTGCCTGAGCACGAAGCTGGTTAGCAAGGTGGTCGAGGTCGATGCGCTTAAGCATGTACTCGATTGCCTCAGCACCCATCATAGCGATGAACTTCTGTGGGTCATCGTCTGGAAGCTGCTGATTTTCTTCTGGCAGGCTATCAACTACGTCCCAATACTCTTCCTCAGAAAGGAGCTCGTAGTCGAGAATGTTCTTTTCAGCATTCTCAGCTGCACCAGCCTTGATGATGATATAGCGCTCATAGTAGATAACAGCATCCAACTTCTTGGTTGGCAAACCGAGGAGGTAGCCAATCTTGTTAGGAAGAGAGCGGAAATACCAGATGTGGGCAACAGGCACAACAAGTGCGATGTGACCTGTGCGCTCACGACGTACTTTCTTCTCAGTTACTTCCACACCGCATCGGTCGCAGACGATACCTTTGTAGCGAATACGCTTGTACTTACCGCAATGGCATTCATAGTCTTTGGTTGGACCAAAAATGCGCTCGCAGAAAAGTCCGTCACGCTCTGGCTTATAGGTGCGGTAGTTGATGGTCTCTGGCTTGAGTACCTCTCCGAATGAGTTTTCGAGAATTTCCTCAGGGGATGCGAGACCAATCGTTATCTTGGTGAAATTAGTCTTTGTCTTTGATTCTTTCTTAAAAGCCATCTTGTTTCAAGAATTGAAATTTTTAATCTTTCCTTTTAAATTAGTCGAGGGTGATGCTCAAGCCAAGTCCACGAAGTTCGTGGAGGAGCACGTTGAGAGACTCAGGAATGCCTGGAGTAGGCATTGCGTCGCCCTTCACGATTGCCTCGTAAGCCTTCGAACGACCTGTTACGTCGTCGGACTTGATGGTGAGAATCTCCTGGAGAACATGGGATGCACCGAAAGCTTCGAGTGCCCAAACTTCCATTTCTCCGAAACGCTGACCACCAAACTGAGCTTTACCACCAAGTGGCTGCTGAGTGATGAGCGAGTAAGGACCAATGGAACGAGCGTGCATCTTGTCTTCAACCATGTGGCCGAGTTTCAACATGTAGGTCACACCCACTGTTGCTGGCTGGTCGAAGCGGAGGCCTGTTTCACCGTTGTAAAGATAAGTACGTCCATAGCGTGGGAGCTTAGCCTTGTCTGTCCATTCGCAAAGGTCTTCGAGGTGAGCACCATCGAAGATAGGAGTAGCGAACTTCACACCGAGTTTGGCTCCTGCAGAACCGAGGACGGCTTCGAAAATCTGACCGATGTTCATACGAGATGGCACACCCAGCGGGTTGAGCACGATATCCACAGGAGTACCGTCCTCGAGGAATGGCATATCCTCCTGACGAACCACCTTGGAAACAATACCCTTGTTACCGTGGCGACCTGCCATCTTATCACCAACACCAATCTTACGTTTCTTAGCGATGTAAACCTTAGCCATCTGAATGATACCTGAAGGGAGTTCATCGCCGATAGTGAGAGCAAACTTCTTGCGCTTGAGTTCAGCATCGAGAAGCTTGTATTTCTTCAGATAATTAATGACGAGCTCACGAATCAAAGTGTTGGTGTGATCGTCGTCGGTCCAACCACTGAGCTGGA
Organism: uncultured Prevotellaceae bacterium; assembly: GCA_900313845.1. GTDB lineage: Bacteria > Bacteroidota > Bacteroidia > Bacteroidales > Bacteroidaceae > UBA3839. The sequence continues at coordinate 1,174 of OMTC01000005.1, read as the reverse complement.
TAGAAGTATAGTCGAGGTTCTCAAGAGCTGGAGCAACAAACTTCGAACCTGCTGGGATGATTTCAGCGCCCATGTAGTCCTTCACACCCATAGAGAGCTTGCCCTTGGTGAGTGTGAGCAGCTTATCAATCAAAATAGCCTTGAAGTCGTCAATCTTGTCTTGGAATTCCTTGTCAATCTTAGGAAGTTCCTTACGGTCGGCAGTCTTTTCAGCACGAGTCTTGATTACCTTCGAGAAGAGTTTCTTGTCGATAACCACACCGCTGAGCGATGGAGTAGCCTTGAGGGAAGCATCCTTCACGTCACCAGCCTTGTCACCAAAGATAGCACGAAGGAGCTTTTCTTCTGGAGATGGGTCGGATTCTCCCTTTGGAGTAATCTTACCAATCAGAATATCGCCTGGCTCGATGCGCGCACCTACACGAACAATACCATTTTCGTCGAGGTCCTTGGTCGCATCTTCGCTGACGTTTGGAATATCGGAAGTGAGTTCCTCAACACCACGTTTGGTTTCGCGTACTTCGAGAGCGAACTCATCAACATGAACTGAAGTGAGAAGGTCGTCGCGAACCACACGCTCATTGAGCACAATGGCATCCTCGTAATTGTAACCCTTCCAAGGCATGTATGCCACGAGGAGGTTACGACCGAGTGCCAATTCACCGTCTGCCGTTGCATAACCCTCAGTGAGGATATCGCCCTTCTTCACGCGTTGACCACGGTCACAAATTGGACGGAGGTCAATCGTCATGTTCTGGTTCGTACGACGGAACTTAGGCAACTTGTATTCCTTGACTGCTGGCTCGAAGCTGACAAATTCCTCGTCCTCTGTGCGGTCGTAAAGAATACGGATAGTTGTAGCATCCACGTATTCCACAACGCCATCACCTTCAGCAGTAATCATCGTGCGGGAATCCTCACAAACCTGCTTTTCAATACCCGTACCAACGATAGGTGCCTCGGTACGGAGGAGTGGAACTGCCTGGCGCATCATGTTCGAACCCATGAGTGCACGGTGGGCATCGTCGTGCTCCAAGAAAGGAATGAGGGCTGCTGCAATAGAAGCGATCTGCTGTGGAGCCACATCCACGAGGTCAACCTGTGCAGGTGGAACCACTGGATAGTCGGCATCTTTACGACACTTAACGACCTTGCGGATGAAATGACCATCCTC
>OMTC01000162.1 GCA_900313845.1 uncultured Prevotellaceae bacterium | reverse complement strand
AAACAGTGATGGAAACGAGGGTCACACGACAGTTCCCTGCCCATGCGAAGATAGGAGAGGGAAGTGGTTTCGAGCATTTCGCAGATTTCATCCACAGCACGATGCGTGTATGCCATCAAAAGGATTTGCTTTCCTTCAGCACGAGAGTTTATGACAAGACGCTTGAGGGTGACAGATGTCTTGCCTGTGCCTGGAGGTCCCACGATGAGTCGGAAATCCTTATCTGCATCAGGCTCCCGCTGACAAAGCAACAACTCACGGCGTGAAGCTGCTGTGGTAACGAAGGAGAAGAGGCCTGAATAGAGCGCATTGAAAGTGGATTCCAAATGGTCGTGCTCAATGGCATAAGAGGAACGAAGTGGAAAGATGTCGGCATTGCGCTGACGGTAACGAAGCTGAAGCCAAATGCGGTCCTCCTCGTATTTCTCCACATTGCAGCGAATGACTTGATGATTCGTGGCACAATCCTCGGACTTGTTTCTCTCATAGAGAATCACAGTATCGTTGGCACGGAAATTCGGCAAAAGAGAAGGGTCGTTGGGCATGAGGAAACAGATGGATTCCACAGCATTGTCCTCTGGAGACTTCTTCATTTCAAGGATTTTCAAGTCGGTGATGATGTCGCCATTTTCACGCTTCAAGTCTAAATCTGCATTCCACAAACTCGACATGGCACGAGTGGATTCTATGCGTCCATCACCAATCTTCGCTTGCATGTGTTCCCGTTCGCAGAACTGGAAGAACGTGTAGAAATAGTCGGCAGTCAAATGATCCATCGCTTGCAGAGGGAGGAGGATGCGATTGATGTCGGGCTTGTTGTAGTTGTTCCAAAGTTTGAAAGGAACGCTTGGATTCGTTTTCAGCTTTTCTGCAGTTAACTTAGGGATATATTCACCTGCCTTTCCCTCCACAAGCTGATGCTCCATACAGACGATTTTGTTGCGAAGCGTGATGGCTTCTTGCACCATCTGAATGGTTGAGCGTTGTTCAATGAGTTCAGGATATTTGGAATAAAGAAGATACCCAATCACGTCCTTCTGCTTCACATCGAGATTATAAAAGAGGATTTCCTTGTAAAGCAGCATTTGGAGGATGTGCTCGTACTGGCTCTTTTGGCGGAATTCGTCTTTCTTGCCCGATTTCAATTCAAGAAGCATGGAATAATCAGCACGCAACATATCGAAACGTCCTTGCAGACCTAAGGTTTCGCAGAAGAAAGATGGTTCGAGGATGACGCTGTTCTTTTGGTTGCTATCATCGTTCTTCATTAAAACGTTCTTCACGATTTGCTGAATGTTCTGGAACTGCCGCTTTGTTTCCTCAAAGAAATCGTGGTCGATGCCTTCGGTGGTGCAAAAACTAAGCATCTTGTCTCGAAAGACTTTGGTGATGCTTGTGTTGTAATCTATATTGGGAGAGTTGAAACTATCGTCAAGAAATTGGTTTGCTACATCACCAAGGAGGGTGTAGCGCGTGGAACTTGTCTTATCGAATTTCTTTAATAAATAATTGAAAGCACTTGAACCGTAAGGCTTTATGCAAGAAGTGAGAGTACTAACATTGAGCAGAAAGTCAGGCTCGATGATGATGAGTTCTGGAAAGATAATACCTTCTCTATCCACATTGTAAGAAACGGCATTGAAGGGTGTTCCATCTTGCAGATATTTTGCCGATTCGCGTGTGTGCTCATTGAGTGTGAAATCCACTTTGATGAGCTCGTCTTGTGGAAATTCAGCATCCTGTGCATAGATGAATTGCAAATCCTTGCTGACGGCGATAAGACGCAAACGCTTGCCTTTGTGCTGTCGAGTGAGTTGTAATGCAGAAGGATTGACAGTATCAGGAAGACGATTCTTCAAAATAAAAGGAACAGTGGTTTGCGTGAAACATGCCAATGCTTCTGCCATTCCTTTCACATCCACGAGGAATGCCTCCTCATTGGGTTCTTGCTGATGGAGTTTCACTTGTCGGGCACGCCACCGCATCACATCCACTGCATGAAGCGGATGCTGATGGATGCGGCAGAGTGCTTGCAAGCGGGAAAATAAGCCGTTGTAAGAGGCTGGGAGAGGAGCCACCAACTGAATGCAAACCCTATCGAGAATGGCATAGAGCTGCGCGTATTTCCATTCCAGCGATTCCTTCGACTGAAAAACCTCAATTATTTCTTGCCAAACTTCTTCCAATACTTCTCCAGTTTTTTAGCTTCTTTCACGGTGAGCGGTGCAACAGCTGCATGCTTCTGTTCAGAGAAATTGGCACGCTTCATAGGCGAGTTTTCTTCATCGAAATACCCGATTGGCGTGAAAGTTTGGAAGTCGGTAGTCTCCACAAATCCGAAGTTATGTGGACGACGAGTGTAGTTGTCGAACATCACCACCCAGCAATCCTTGCCAATGCGCTTCCAGCAATTTGGAGCCTCATGTCCTTGCTTCTCTCCATCGTTGTATTTGTCATCCATCACGTAAGGACCCGTAATATTCTTGCTCGTGGCATGCTTCACGGTAGCCGTATGTTCGTGGCTCACATAGAAGAGATGATACGTGTCGCCCACCTTGCAGATGTCGGAGTCAATCACTGTGTAGGCAGGAACTCCATTCTTGTCATGCGGAGCCTCAAACAGCAACTTAGGCTCGGAAAGCATTTGTGTGAAATCATCGTTCATGTAGATGTAGTAAATCATTTCAGTTCCCGATTTCATGCGTGTCGTGAAATGAACAAGCAAATGTCCCTTCTCATAATCATACACTGTTTCAGGAGCCCACACGCAGCCCACTTCGCTCCAAGGGATAGGGTTGCCATGATGGTCGGTCACTCCCGTAGGACAAGTGAGTGCAGAGAAATCGAGATTGGTGCGAGTCCAATGGATGAGGTCGAAAGATTTCATCATCACCAAACCACGGTTGTTGCCCCATCCGTAAGAAGCATCACGCTCCCATTGTGTATCACGATAGGCAGACAGTTTGGAGAAACGATTGTTGTTCTCATTGTTTTTCTGCGAAAAAAGATGCAAGTCTGTCATGGCAAGATAGAATCCACCGTCTGGACCACGGAAGATGTGTGGGTCGCGAATACCATGCTGCACAGCAATGGAATCTCCGGAAATGACTGCCTCGTCGTTATTAAGTGCAGTCCAATGATAACTGTCGTAACTCAATGCCATGTGAAGGCTGTGGTCTTGGTCTTTGTGATAGACCATCACGTACGCACCCATCTCATCCTCAGTAGGGATGCGATTCATTTGTTTTTGTGCACTGACCGAAAGGCTTGTCAATAAGGCTGTTGTAATTAGTAAAAGTTTCATAAAGTTTTTGAGTAAATAAAAATAAAGAATGAATGATAAAGAATGAAGAATGGATTTTACTTTGCTCATGGAATAACAAATAATCATTCGGAGCGAAGCCACCATTCTTCATTCTTCTTTTATACTATGGCTTGAGTGGAGCCATCATTTCCGAATGCTCCTTCTCAGCATCATCGAGTTTGAAGACCATGAATTTTGGATTCTTGCGTGTGCATGGAGTCCATTCTCCATCCTCAGCACCGTTTGGATTGCTGTATTTTGCGAAGTTGGTCCATGCCGTAATCATCTTCTCCGACAAATCCCAATCGCCCTGTACCCAAGGACGCCAGCAATGCTTGAGCGACTTGAATACGAACCAAAGGTCGGAAGAGTGGAATGCACCTTCGAGCACATTCTTGCGTCCGTCAGTAGGGAGAGGACGAGCAAACTGATAAGCCCAAGCCTTGTTGCCAATGCTATCGCGATTGAAGCAGAACTCAGCAATGCCTGGACCCATGTCACCCATGTCGTTGAGTGTGTAACCAATCATATAAGGCACGTCGGCAAGTGTGTTATGAATGGCTGCATCGTCGAAACTTTCCTTCGATACATATCCATCCACAAGCGGGAACATAGGCATCCAAACGCGGTCACCTGTCACTGCACCATAGAGATTTCCAACGGTGTGGAGCGTTTCCGTAGAAGCAGCACGCATCTTCTCCAGTGAGTTAAGACCAGCCCAATCCAGGATTTTCTTGTTCAAGTTTCCTGCGTCTTCCAACGACATCGGTGCAAAACGAGCAGGGCGAGAAGGCTGGGTTGCTGTAGGCAGACCGCCAGCACTCATGATAACAGCCTTGTGGAAAAGTCCACGAGCCAATGGAGATTCGCAAAGCGTGCGCACACTACCGCCTCCTGCACTTTGTCCGAAGATAGTCACATTGTCTGGGTCGCCGCCAAACTGCTCAATGTTTTTCTTAATCCATTTGAGAGATTCAATCTGGTCGAGAATTCCATAGTTGCCCGGCACGTGTTCAGGGCTTTCAGCCGTAAGCTCAGGATGCGTGAGGAAACCGAAAACGCCCAATCGATAGTTGATGGAAACGAGCACCACATCCTTGGCAGCCCATTCCTGTCCGTCGAATTCAGGTTCAGAACCCCATCCTTCACGATAACCGCCACCATGAATCCACAAGGCAACAGGAAGTTTCTTACCCACCTGTCCTGGTGCTTTTGTCCAAACATTCAAGTAGAGACAGTCTTCGCTGTAAGGAGATTCCTCTCCGTAGCCCCATTCCGTAGTATATCCGCCTGGGTAGTGAACAGACTGGTAGCCAGGGTGTCCGAACTTATCGGCAATCATGATGCCTTCCCAAGGCACAACGGGTTGTGGAGCCTTCCAACGCAACTCACGGATAGGAGGTGCTGCATAAGGAATGCCTCGATAGACATACACTCCTTCGATGTCTGCTTCCACGCCTTGCACTTGTCCTCCTTCGATGCTGAGGACTGGATTCTCTGATTTTTGTTGCTGACAGCCCACCATAACGGCTGCAAGTGCCAACAAACTGAAGATGATTTTCTTCATAGTAACTTGTACGATTAAGTGATGATTAGAATGTGTATAAAACAAAGTTTGCAATTGGTAGGCAAATATACAAATTATATTTTAAATGAGAAATGAAAAATAAAGAATTAAAAATGAACAATGAAAATTACTCTCCCATAAGCAAACTAAAATCCATCCCCTTTTCTCCGTTCCCCTCGGTTTAGCCAAAGCT
>OMTC01000356.1 GCA_900313845.1 uncultured Prevotellaceae bacterium | reverse complement strand
AGAAACTTCTACTGGCTCCACAAATGAAAATGGAGAATATGTGGGTTCGGCAGAAGAAGAGCAATTGAAGGAATTCACCGTGAAGGTCTTGGCAAGTACGGAAGACGTTTGGACCAAGGAATTTGCGAAAATGGGCAAGACTTACCATGCTCCTAAGTTGATTCTTTATAGCGGACGTATTCAGACAGGTTGTGGTATGGGTAGTTCATCCACAGGTCCTTTCTACTGCTCTGCAGACGAGAAGGTATATATCGACTTGAGTTTCTACAACGAAATGCGCAATTCGCTCGGTGCAGACGGTGACTTCGCTTGGGCATACGTGATTGCTCACGAGGTAGGTCACCACGTGCAGAACGAACTCGGTATTCTTGGTAAGGCTCACCAAAAGATGAGTCAGTTGAGCCAGAAAGAGGCAAACAAAGTCAGCGTTCAGATTGAGCTTCAGGCAGACTTCCTCGCTGGTCTTTGGGGCCACGACGAGCAGGCTCTCTATGGTTCGATGGAAAAGGGTGACTTGGAAGAGGCGCTCAACACGGCTCTCGTGATTGGCGACGACTACTTGCAGAAGCGTGCTACTGGACGTACTGACACCAGCCAGTTCACACACGGAACCAGTGCTCAGCGCAAGAAGTGGTTCAACAAGGGCTTCACCTCTGGCGACATCAGCCAAGGCAACACCTTCGCAATCAATTACAATGATCTTTAAATTGAAAGTTCATCCAACAACAAAGGCTCCACGGAAACATGGAGCCTTTGTTGTTGGATGGGGTGTCTTACGATAAATCCTAAAAACAAAATTTTTAGGAACAGTTGTTTACAGTTTTTCTCCGCAGTGCCAGCAATAGGTGTCGCGCTTTTCGTTTACCTTCTTGCCACAGCGAGGGCAGCGTCCGTTCTTCACGGGTTCTTGCGTTTCGTCGATGATGGTGGCGGCTACGATGCCTGTTGGGATGGCGATGATGGTGTAACCGAGAAGCATGATGATGGACGAAAGGATTTTACCGAGGAGCGTGACGGGAGTGACATCGCCATAACCAACCGTGGTGAGCGTGACGATAGCCCAGTAGATGCTGGTGGTGAGGTCCGTGAACTGAGAGCCGGGGAGTCGTCCTTCCACCATATACATGAGAGTGCCGAGACAGCTCACGAGCACGACGATGAAGAGAAAAAACACAAGGATGCGATTGAAGCTTTTCTTGATGGAAACAATCAGGAGATAGCCTTCGTTGATGAATTGGAAAAGCTTGAAAATGCGGAACACACGGAGCAAGCGCAAGGCACGGAGCTGGCTGATGTAGCGTGCGCCAGGGAAAAACCAGATGATGTAAAGCGGAATGGTGGCGAGGAAATCCACGATGCCGAAGAAGCTGAAGATGTAGCTGCGCTTGCGTGGTGAACACCAAATGCGAATGATGTACTCCACCGTGAAGATGAACGTGAGGATGTATTCAATGATGGTGAGTACGTTCTTGGCGGTGGGTGATATTCTCGGAAGCGATTCCACTTGCGCTACCAAGATGCTCAGCATGATGATAGCAAGCAGGAAGACATCGTAGAGTTTTCCTGCCCTGGTTTCGAAGCCAAAAATTACTTCATATACTTTTTCTTTGCTGGGTAGTTTCATGAGAAAATGCGAGTATGAAGTGAGGATGAAGGGAAATAATCTTATTTAAGGTCGGCAGGAGTGGTAATCTTGATGTTCTCTCGATTACCTGGCACCAACGCGATCTGATGTCCGAGGGCTTCAACGACAGAAGCATCGTCGGTGAAGAACTCGGTGAATTCTTGTTCGTATGCCTGACGCAGTAAAGATGCTTGGAACACTTGGGGAGTCTGCACCAGTTTGTATTCACTGCGAGGAACCGTTTCACTGCCTGTTGGTGTGAGGTGACGGATGGTTTCGAACACATCTATCACGGGAATGGCTGCACCCGAACGACGTGCCTCGTCGTAGCAACGCTGGATGACTTCGACAGAGACGAAGGGACGAACGCCATCGTGCACTCCCACTAATTCCACGTCGGCATGCACTTTGGCAAGTCCGTTCTTCACCGAATGGAAACGGGCCGTTCCGCCATCAGCTATGGTGAGGACAGGAGCAAAGGCATGCTGCTTGCAGAGCTCTGCCCAGTAGTCCTGTTGGTCTTTGGGCAGAACGAGCACGATTTGCATGGAGGGGTCGAACTCAAGAAAGCGCTCGATGGTGTGCATCAGGATGGGTTTGCCGTGGATGGGAAGGAATTGCTTGGGGATGTCGCCTCCCATGCGCAATCCCTTTCCACCGGCTACGATGATGACGGCATTCATATACATTAAATTAAGAATGAAGAATTGTCGCTGTGCTCCGAATGAAGAATCCCATCCGGATGGCATAATTCTTCATTCTTCATTTTTCATTCTTCATTTAGATTCCAGCTTTGATGGCATCTGGATAGAGCATGCCGGCACAAATATCATTTGCTTTTTCCTTGCCACAGAAATGCTCCACGATGGCATAACCGAGACGGAGAGCGGCACCAGGACCTTTGCCAAGGAAGAACTGGTCATCGCAAACGATGAGTTCACCTGTAGGGATAGCACCTTGGAGTTCACCTTCGAAGCCTGGGTAGCAAGTGGTCTTTCTACCTTTCAGCAGACCCATGCGTCCGTAAACGAGTGGAGCAGCACAGATGGCACCGAATGGTTTTCCTGCCTCGTATTGTGCAAG
>OMTC01000102.1 GCA_900313845.1 uncultured Prevotellaceae bacterium | reverse complement strand
CCAGTATCCTTATCGTAAGTGGTTTTGCTGCTCACATTGTTTCTCACAACACTACCATTTGCCCACGCCCAAAAACTGCGTTGCTTTTCACTATCGTAGGTATTGAAATTACCATTGAAATTATGGGAGAACGAAGGCTTCAATTGTGCATTACCCTTGCGGATATAGAGCGGGTTTGAGTCGTCGGTAATATCAAGCAGGTCGGTCATACTTGGTTGTTGGGTGCGTCCATTATAGCGGAAACGAACGTTGGTGTCCTTACTGAAATTCCAGCGTAGATTTGCACGTGGAGCCCAATTGAACACAGAACGTTTCACCTCGGGATAGTCCTTTCCCATGTACTTATAGTTGAGCTTCGTACGCTGAGGCAAGAGGTCAATACCGACACTGGCATTGTAGCTCTCACGCACACGGCGCAACTGCAAACTGATATTCTGATTATAGTTACGATACTCCGAGAACTGACTGAGACGCACAGAATCGCGCATCTGATAGCCCATCTCTTCCATGAAGCGAAGCATGGCATCTACGTCGTAGCGATTAGCAAAAAGTGCATTGTTCAAAGAGCGGTAAGCCTCTGAATCATAGACACTTGCCTGACGGTCATTCTTGTTATATCCATAGTCGTATCGATATGACAACTGCAAGTATGTTTTCTCTGCAATCGGTTCGCTATAAGAAAGTTGTGCAGAGAAATTCTGGCTACGACTTGGTGTGCGATAATAACGGTTGTTTTGCAAGGTGGTTCCCAAGCTGTTATAGGTTATGTTAGCAGCCGAAAGTTGCTTGCTCTCTCCATCGTTGAAATTACCCGTCAGTCGCAGGGTGACGACACGTTTCTACTCGTGTTCGTATTCACAACCACCTCCATCAATCGATTCAACACAGGGTCGTCTGTTATCTCCCCTTCTCCGTTACTGATAACGGCTATTTCATCGTTATAATCCAACACATTGCTGGTCAACAAGTTGGGGGTTTGGTCGAAAGAGCCACTGCGACTGTTGCCCATGCCTCGATTGCGGGAATAGTTGAAATTCGGACGAAAGATGATGTTGGTCATTGTGTCGGGTTTCCATTCAAAACGCAAGTTGGAATTCACGCCCGAATTGCTTGAATAGTTCTGATTCTCATTCACGCTGAAAGCACCACGCTGAGCTGCAAAGTTCTCGCTTGACGACTCATTATGAACATCGCTACCATTGTATCGAAAGCGTACACTACCTCCTGTTTCCAACTTCTTTCGAGTGGTGGAGAAGTTAAGACCAACCTCCTTGTTGCTGGTCAAACCATTTCGATACCAACGATTGGGCGTATTTCTTGCATTTGCCAAACCTGAAATCTGCATCACATCATTGAAATGGTTGATACTGGTACGTGCATCATAGCGGTCTTCCGAACCCATGCTACCTTGTGCATTACCAAACCATCCGTTATTCATACCTTTTTTCACAGCTAAGTCGAGTACCGTTTCCTCCTCTCCGTCGTCAATACCTGTCACTCGAGCCATATCGCTCTTGCGCTCGTAGGTCTTGATTTTTGCAATAATATCTACAGGTATGTTCTTCAGGGCAATTTCCTTATCGTTGAGGAAGAATTCCTTTCCTTCCACCAAAATCTTGCTCACTGTCTTGCCGTTGATGGTGATGTTTCCATCCTCATCCACCTTTGCTCCAGGGAGCATCTTGATGAGTGCCTCCAACGTGGACCCTTCAGGCACAGGATAAGCCGAAGCATTGAACATGAGGGAATCTCCACTCACCTGCACTTTCGATGCCATGGCGGTCACCTCCACTCCCTCGAGCAGTTCGGAGTTTTCAACTATTACGATGCGTCCTGCATCAAGCGTGCCACTGCGTCGATTGCTCAAATCCACCATTTTTTCTTTCGTCACATAACCAATGAAAGAAACAACGAGCACATACTTTCCTCTCCTCACATTGTTCAAGAGAAATTTACCCTCAACATCCGTGGTTGTTCCCACTACAAGGGCACTATCGGGCAACGACAACAAACGAACTGTGGCACCTGTCACAGCCTCGTTCGATTCAAATTCTACAACCGAACCACTTACCTTGTTTCTTCCTTGAGCAGAAGCAACCATGCAAGCAGTCATCAACAGAGCAAAAACAAATAAAAAACGTTTCATCAAATATTCTTTTTACCTATTTGTAACTTCTATGAAAAACACATTCGTTCTATGAAAACAATTCAGTTTGCAAATTTAAGGATTTTTATTGACTTGACCACCATTTCAAAAGAATTTCTCCCCATCTATAACACACCAATTAAAAAAATGATTAACTTTGCGAATTAATTATCTCATTCTCTCCCTTTCCCATGAAAGAAATCACATTCGACCGTTTTGTACGCTATCTTTTCACCATTGCTGTTTGCGTGCTCCTCTACTTGCTCATTGCCAAACTTAGCAAGGTGCTCACCCCCTTCTTTGTGGCATGGCTTGTTGCCTACCTACTCTACCCCATCGTTTGCTTCTTCCAGTATCGATGCAAACTGAAATTCCGCTTACTTGCCATCTTTGTTACCCTCCTTGTGGTGGCAGGAGTGATTTATCTTACTGGCATGCTCATCGTTCCTTCCTTCATAGAGGAATACAAGCGAATGGAAAGCATCATCGTGGAATTTGTGCAAACGAATGATATAGGTGGGCACATGGCGCATTTCTTCCAAACCTACATCCAACCTTATATCGACACACAGAAACTCACTGAGTTGTTCACTATCACTGACATCACTTCCATCCTTCAGGAGCGAGTGCCACAAATATTCCAGTTCGTCAGCGGCGGCATCGGTGCCATCTTCAATTTAGTCGCATCGCTTATCGGTATCATCTACCTTTTCTTCATTCTCATGGACTACGAGAAACTCTCCATTGGATTTATACGTTTGGTGCCAGAGGCACAGCGTCCTTTCATTCAGGGTATGCTCAATGATGTGGAGAAAGGTATGAAGGGTTATTTCCGTGGGCAGTCTGTCATCGCTCTCTGTGTCGGCATCCTCTTCGCCATAGCTTTCAGCATCATCGATTTCCCAATGGCTATTCCTCTCGGACTCTTCATGGGACTGCTCAACCTCGTTCCCTATCTGCAAGTGTTAGGATTCATCCCCGCCATCTTCCTTTCCCTTCTCAAAGCGCATGAAACAGGACAAGGCTTCTGGATTATCATCCTCACTTTTGCCATTGCAGTGTTTATAGTGCAAGCCATTCAGGATGCCATCCTCACTCCGAAAATCATGGGAAAGGTAATGGGAATGAATGGAGCCATCATCCTTCTTTCCCTCTCCATTTGGGGTTCACTTCTCGGATTCGTAGGACTGATTATTGCGCTTCCTCTCACTTCGCTCATCTTCTCCTACTACAAGCGATATATCCTAAAAGAAAACCCAGACATCGAGGGAGAAATCAAAGAAAACGAAAACGTTTTAATGAAGAATGAAGAATAATAAATAAAACGGAAACAAATATGAACCCTCAGTTCGGCGTAGCCAAAACGAGAACTACCATCCGGATGGATGTAAAACACATTTTTCATTTAAGACTATGGCTGCTCTTGCTTCTTATTTGGAGCAGTGCAGCCATTTGTTTTGCCACTCAGAGCAAAACCTTTAACGTAATCGATTTCGGTGCTAAAGGTGATGGCATCGCCAACGATGCACCTGCCATCCAACAAGCCATCAATGCCTGTTGGAACGATGGTGGAGGAACAGTTCTTTTCCCTGCCAACAAAACCTACCTTTGTGGTCCAATTGAATTAAAAGGAAAGACCAAATACCTACTCGAGGAAGGTGCTACCTGGAAAGCTATTGGTGATGAAAGTGCTTACTCCAAGAGTGCCTTCAAGGAGAATCGTGGTGAAGGAATGCTTTGGCTTTGGGCTAAGGACACGGAAGGAATCAAGTTCTCGGGCAAAGGAACGATTGATGGAAATGGCGTTGCCTTCATGGGAGCAGAACTTGAGGACAGCTATGAGCTCAAACCTCTTGCAGACCCACGTTTCGATCCTCGTCCTCATGTGCTGACACTTATTGGAGTGAATGGAGTTGAAATACACGACATCACCGTGCGTGAGGGTGCCTATTGGACCGTGCATCTCATCGGCTGCGAGGATGTCATCATCGATGGCATCAAACTCCTCAATAACATCAAGATTCGAAATGGAGACGGTATCGACATCGACCACTCTCGGCGTGTGCTTGTGCAGAACTGTGAAATAGAAAGTGGAGACGATTGCGTTTGCCTCAAGAACCGACGCGAATGGGAGGAATATGGTGTTTGCAAGGACATCAAGGTGGAAAACTGCATCATGCGTTCCCGCAGTTGTGCTGTGAAAATTGGAAGCGAGAATATGGATTCCATTTCGAATGTGTTGGTGGAGAATTGTAGCATTTGGGGAAGCAATAGAGGCCTTGGCATTCAGAATCGAGATGAAGGTACAATAACGAATGTCATCTTCCGCAACATTAAGATGGAGTGCCTTTTGTGGAGCGATGTGTGGTGGGGAAAAGCAGAACCTATCTACGTCACTTCCTACCCTCGTGCCGATGGAAATCACAAGGATGCCAGTTGGCGCTTTCCAAAGGGCGAGACCCAAGGACGTTGCGGAATGGTTCGTGATATTCTTTTCGAAAACATTGATGCAGTTAGTGAAAATGGGTGCTTCATAGGTGGAGATAGCGTGCGAAATATTGTCCTCCAAAATGTGCATCTCAAACTCATATCAAAAGGCAAATATCCTCAAGGAATCTTCGACAAGCGTCCTTGCAAGGGCGAAGGTTTCGTGAAAGGAGAATTACGAGGACTCTGTGAGGAAACACTGGATGGAAAGCAAGTACGAGTGCAGAACTTCCAAGTAGAAAATCTCAAGCAGAAAACCTACGATGAATTAGGAGGAGTATATTATAACTATCCAACCCCACCTTCTTCTCCCTCTTCACTTCCGTTGGTTTCAAGTTCCAAGTCGCAAGCGCCATTTCAGAGTTTCAATATGCAACTTTCCACACTCTCCTCCCCTCGGGGAGGTCGGGAAGAGGCTATTTCGACGCTTCACACTTTGCCTGAAGGTTATCAACCCGTTTATATCAGCCATTATGGACGTCATGGTAGTCGTTGGGTAACTACTGAAGCACGCTACGAATGGGTGATGAAATGGTTTGAGGATGAGAGCCGACTTACACCTCTTGGCAAGGAAGTGAAGCAACGCATGGAGCGAATTTGTACGAATGCAAAAGGCAATGCAGGATTTCTCACTGAAGTAGGAAAGCATCAACACGAAGGCATTGCACGACGGATGATGGAGCGCTTTCCTCAGTTATTTTCTGCAAAGGATGTGGAAATAGAAGCACATGCCAGTACCTCCCGAAGGTGTATTCAAAGCAGGGACGCTTTTCTCGAACAGATGAAATCGATGAACCCGAATCTGATATTCCACTCTTATGCAAGGGAAGCGGACATGGCATATTTAGCTTATTCTTCTCCCGAGGAAGAGTATCTTATAGAACGTACGAAAGTAAGTCCAAAAGTATCTCCCGACAGACTCATTTACAGTCTATTTAAGACGATTGAGCCTAATGCCGACAAGGAAAAATTTCTCGTAGAATTTCATACCATCGCCACAGACATGCAGGATGTGAATATAGGTATCAGTCTTTACGATTTATTCACACGCGAGGAGATGGAAGCCGTCTATCAAGCCAATTGCACACGCATGTGGATTTGCAACGGACTCTGCGAGGGAAATGGAGGCATCCCCCAGCTTTCCACTGAATCGCTTTGGAACGACATTGTGGAAAAAACAGATATGGCTCTTTCACAAGGAAAGCCCATTGCGAACCTTCGCTTTGGGCACGATTCCTGCCTCTACCGTCTTCTCACGCTTTGGGGGTTATACGCCAACAATCAGCACTTAGACGAAATCATTCCCATGGGAGCCAACGTGCAACTCGTTTTCTATCGTTCCCCTCAGCACGAAAAGGTGCTCGTAAAAGTTTTCCATAACGAGCAAGAAATGCAACTACCCATGGAAGCCGAAATAGGTTGCTTTTACGATTGGAACAAAATGAAACAGATGGTAGCGAATCGTCTCAACGACTTTCGCCAATCAAAATACATCAGCATGGTGAATACCATGGTGGGAACGGCTCCAAGTATCATCAAGAATGCCAGCATCTATGGAAAAAACACGGAACTCCTCGGGCAGACACTTCCTGCCGTTCTGGTGCCAAATGGCATGAATTTTTGGACTCCGCAAACTCGTGCCACCGAGAAGAAATGCATCGCTCCTTATTATTATAATGACACGAAATGGCAAGGATTTCGCAACTCGCATTGGATTGTGGGAGGATGCACGCAGGACTATGGCAGCGTAACCCTCATGCCTCAGTTCAGAATCCTCCGAAAGGATGCCGACTCACGTGCCACCACCTTCACTCATACTGACGAAATCAGTACACCTTATTATTATAGTGTAGCCCTTCCTGAGCAACATCTCACAGCTGAAATGACGGGAACGAGTCGCGCCGCCATCTTTCGTTTCACCTACGAGCATGGAGGCGATGCCTATTTACTCGTTGAAGTGAATAGTGATGAAAACGAAGCTATTGTCAATGTAGATGCAGAGAAAGGCATGATTGAAGGTTCTAATCCCGTCCATCGCATCTATCAAGGATGGGGCGAAAGTGCAGGATTTGCAGGGCATTTCGTCATCCAACTCAAGGATAAGAAATGCACTTCGTATGGCGTGGAAGGCAATTATGCTTGGCTGAAATTTCACGTTGAGGAAAATGAGCAAGTCCTCGTGAAAATGGCAAGTTCTTTCTGCGATGTGGAGGGAGCAAAACAAAATCTCCATGTAGAGATTCCCCATTGGGATTTCGATCTTACGAAAGCTGAACTTAAAAGCACTTGGCAAAAGCATTTGAGCGTTGTAGAGGCTGAAAGCGACGACATCGCCCTACTCCACAAATTCTATACCGCTCTCTATCACACAAGTTTCCTCCCACATGCCTTCAACGATGTGGATGGCAGACACCCAGCCTTCGCTTATGCACAAACCCAACTGAACCGCATCGAGAGCGGAAAAGTCCACTATATGGACTATAGCATGTGGGATACTTATCGGGCACTTCACCCGTTGCTCAACCTACTCTTCCCTCATAAAAGTGGAGAGATGATGCAATCCCTTGTGAGTATGTATGAAGATGGTGGATGGATGCCTATCTTCCCATGCTGGAACAGCTATACCGCAGCCATGATAGGTGACCACACCAGTGCCGCCTTTGCTGATGCCTACATGAAAGGTGTGCGCAACTTCGACATCGAAAAAGCCTACGAGGGCATACGGAAAAACGCTTTCGAAAGCCCCAAACACTTTGAGGACTACAAGAACGGCATGGGACGCAGAGCCCTCAAATCCTATCTGAAATACGGCTAGAAAGCCCCAAACACTTTGAGGACTACAAGAACGGCATGGGACGCAGAGCCCTCAAATCCTATCTGAAATACGGCTACATACCTCAGGAGGATTCCGTGATGGAAGCCTTCCACACCCGCGAGCAAGTGTCTCGCACACTCGAATATAGTTACGACGACTTTTGTGTGGCACAAATCGCCCAGCAACTCGGAAAGAAAAAAGACTACAAAAAGCTCATCAAGCGAAGCGAAAACTGGAGAAATGTACTCAATCCTCTTACTGGTTATGTGCAAGCCAAAAACAAGAAAGGCAAATTCATTTCTTCCTCCGAAGAAACCGATAACCATGAAGCATTTTCTTTCCAAAACTACATTACCGAAGGAGCACCTTGTCACTACACCTGGTATGTGCCTCACAACATAGAAGGACTTGCCCAAGCAATGGGAGGAACCGACATCTTCGAGGCAAAACTCGATTCCATGTTTTCAGAGAATCGTTATTGGCATGGCAACGAGCCATGTCATCAAATTGCCTACCTCTTCAACTACACGCAACATCCGTGGAAGACTCAGCGTGAAGTGAGACACATCATGGAAACTGAATACAAAGACCATCCAGGAGGACTGAGTGGAAACGACGATGCAGGACAAATGTCTGCCTGGTACGTCTTCTCTGCGATGGGATTCTATCCTGTCTGCCCAGGAACCACTCGCTACCAAATCGGAAGTCCTTCCTTCCGCCGTCTCACACTCCATCTTGAAAATGGAAAAACCTTCACGATGGAAGCACCTGATTCTGACTCAAAAAACATCTATATCCAACGAATGGAACTCAACGGAGTACCCTACACAAAAACCTATCTCGATCATGATGATATCCTCAAAGGAGGAACAATGAGATTCTATATGGGAAGTACACCGCTTTGACAAATTCCTCTCATCTTTCTCAGAACATCAAAAAAGAGGTATGAGAGCCAAAACGCAGGCTCGTTTTAATTAAAACGCAGGCTCGTTCGTGTTAAAACGAGCCTGCGTTTTGTTAATGAAGATACTATGAAAAATTGCTTGAAATGATGATAAGCCCAAGAAAAAGTCCTATCAATTATTTATGATAAGGGTATGAAAAAAACATGATGGCATTTACTGAAAATAATAAGACCTTTTCCTTAGTTTCATAAAGTATCTTTTCGCATCTGTTACGAAAAAAGGAAAGCCTTTCGACTTTCCTTCTTGTACGCCCTCAGGGGCTCGAACCCTGGACCCATTGATTAAGAGTCAATTGCTCTACCAACTGAGCTAAGGACGCATTATAATATAGTTTGTGTGCTTTCTTTTCGAAAGCGAGTGCAAAGGTAGGTATTTTAAATGAACCGACAAAGAAAAAGAGAATAATTTTGAATCTAATTAACCGAATCGGGAGATTTTCTTCAGTTCATCCTCGTTAATGATTTTGATTTTTCTTCCGTCGATGGCAATGATTCGTTCGTTGGCAAAAGCAGAAAGGGTGCGGATGGCATTGGAAGTCGTCATATTGGAGAGATTTGCCAAATCTTCTCGGGAAAGGTAGATGGAAATAGTGGCATGGTCCTCCTCCAATCCGTAGCTGTCGCGGAGGAAAATGAGCGATTCAGCCAAGCGTCCACGGATGTGCTTGGTGGTGAGGGAAACAGTGCGCTGGTCCGATACGCCAAGGTCGATGGCGAGCTGACGGACGAAATACATCGAAAGCTGTATGTTCTGCATCATGAAGCGATTGATAAGCTCCATGGGAATTCGGCAGATGACCGAACTTTCGAAAGCGGCAGCACAAGTGACATAGTTCTGATTGGCAAAATAAGCTCGATAGCCAAAGTATTCCACGGGCTTCATCACACGAATGATTTGCACCTTGTTGCCCACGCCTTCCTTGTAGATTTTCACCTTTCCCTTCATGAGGCAAAGAAGATGCTGGGGGAGATCGCCTTCCACATAGATGTCCTGATTCTTGGCATAACTCTGAACTTCTATGTTTTTACGCAACTCCGCCTGTTGCTCTTCTGTGAGCAGCTGAACAAAATCGTTGAGGTGCTGCATCACCTCCGAAACAGGGATTATCTCTCTTTTTACCACAACTAATTAATATCTTATAATTTTTTGCAAAGTTAGTGGAAATTGCAAAATTGAACAAACAAAAGGGAGGGAAAAACGTGTTAAACAGCATGTTTTTGACGTATTAGTCGGAGTTTTTGATTTTTGTTTCGTTTTTTTGCTTGATTATTTTGTGCAATTTCAGAAAAGTTTGTAAATTTGAAAACTTACGATAATAAATCAATTATTTTCTACCAGACAAAAACATAAACAAAGACTAACTATGAGCTATTTACGTTTTGACAAAACCCTGATGGTTAACCTGCAGGAGAGTCTGCCAAAGGAGATTCTTCGCACCAACCGCTCGGGTGCGTATTCGTGCTCATCCATCGTGGATAGCAATACGCGTAAATATCACGGTTTGTTGGTGGTTCCTGTTCCTGAAATTGATGATGAAAACCATGTGCTGCTCTCGTCGCTCGATGAGACGGTGATTCAGCATGGAGCTGAATTCAACTTGGGTTTGCATCGCTATTTGGGTGGTGTCTATTCACCTAACGGACACAAGTACATTCGCGAATGCGAGTGGGACAAGGTGCCAACAACCATCTATCGCGTGGGTGGCGTGATACTGAAAAAGGAAAAAGTTTTTCAGCATTTCACCAACCGTATTCTGATTCGTTATACCTTGCTGGATGCTCACTCTGTGACTACACTCCGCTTGCGTCCGTTCCTTGCCTTCCGCAATGTGAACGAATTGACGCATGAGAACAGTGCTGCTCGCCGAGACTACCAGGAATGCGACAATGGTATCAAGACGAAGATGTACGACAATTACCCTGAGCTCTACATGCAGGTGAGCAAGAAGAGCGAATGGCATTTCGAGCCAAGCTGGTATCGTGGCATAGAATATCAGAAAGATATGGAGCTGGGATACGACTACAGCGAGGACCTCTATGTGCCAGGCTACTTTGAGTTCAACATCAAGAAAGGCGAAAGCATCGTGTTCTCGGCAGGTGTGAAGGAATTGTCGATGAGGACTTCGAAGAAACTCTTCGACGACGAAGTGGAAGTACACAAGTCTCGCGACAGCTTCAACCAATGTCTTATCAATGCGGCACATCAGTTCCACTATGACAAGGATGGCGAGGAATACATCATCGCAGGATACCCTTGGTTCAAGGCTCGCGCGCGCGATACCTTTATATCATTACCAGGTCTTTCTCTCGCTTGCGATGAGGTAGATTACTACGAGGAGGTGATGAAGACTTGCGAAAAGGCTATCAATGACTTCATCGAGGAAAAGCCAAGCAACATCAAGATGTATGAGATGGAGCACCC
>OMTC01000082.1 GCA_900313845.1 uncultured Prevotellaceae bacterium | reverse complement strand
CTTCCTAAGTTCCACGGTGGATTCGGTGTGAAGTTCAACTATGGCAGATGGCAGCTCAACACGCAGTTTGCTTTCCGCGTTGGCAACAAGATCGTGAATGCAGCCCGCATGAATGCCGAGTCGATGTACACGAACAAGAACCAATCGACTGCCGTGAACTGGCGTTGGCGTGTGGAAGGCGACGTAGCCCAAATCCCTCGTGCACTCTACAAGAGTGGTTACAACTGGTTGGGTAGCGACCGCTTCGTGGAAAAGGGCGACTTCCTCCGTATGAACTACGCTCAGCTCAGCTACAGTTTCGACCCTAAGATGCTGAAGCCACTTGGCATTTCGTCGTTGAGCTTCTATCTTAGTGCGAACCAACTCTTCACGCTCACCAGCTATTCGGGTGCATCTCCTGAAGTGGGCTACGGCGGCTATGGTGTGACTACCGATAACGCTCAAACTCCTCCTGCCAAGAGTTATACACTCGGTCTTACTGTGCAGTTCTAGAAGCCCCCTCCTAACCTCCCCGAGGGGAGGAAAAGGAAGTTACTCAAGCAATGACGTTACATTAAAAATATAATATGAAACATAATATTAAACATCAGATAAGAAGCGGATTGAAGATGTTGCTCGCATTCTTCATTCTTCATTCTTCATTCTTCATTTTCACGGCTTGCGATGATTTTCTGAGCATTGTTCCTCTGAACGATATTGTGTTGGAGAACTACTGGACGGAAGAAGCCGACGTGAACAGCGTGGTGAACAGTTGCTATGCTCAGCTCGAATCCAACGATTGCATCAATCGCATGTTGATTTGGGGTGAAGTGCGTAGCGACAACTTCACAAATGGTTCGGGTACGGGCAACGACCTCAATCAGATTCTCAAGGAGAACATCCTCGAAACCAATAGTCTCACCACATGGCAGTGCTTCTACCAGTGCATCAACCGTTGCAACACGGTCATTCACTATGCACCAGGCGTACATGCCATCGACCCTAACTACACAGAGGCGGAAATGAAGGCACACATTGCTGAAGTGTCTGCCATCCGCGACCTCTGCTATTTCTATCTCATTCGCGCTTTCCGCGATGTGCCTTACACCACACAACCTTCCATCGACGACACGAAGGAATTCCGTATTCCTGCACAGAAATTCGAGGTGGTGCTTGATAGCATCATCAACGACCTCGAAGCTGTGAAGGGCGATGCCGTTCGTTCCTATGGAGATGAATCGGTTGAGAATAAATGCCGCATCACTCGCTGGGCGATTTATGCCATGCTTGCCGATATGTATCTCTGGAAAGGTGAGTATCAGAAAACCATCGACTACTGCGACCTGATTATTGACGAGAAGATTCGCGAGTATGAGGAAGAATTTGAGGAGGACCCTACTGGCATGACGGTAGAACTCTATGGCAAGTACCCACTCATCAGTGAGGCGCCAAGTAGTTCCACTTATGCTGGAAATGCTTACGATGAAATCTTCGGTACCGGCAATTCGTTCGAAAGTATCTTTGAATTGAATTTCGTACAGAACCAATCGACGACGAACGGCACTGTTGCTAACTACTATGGCAGCAGCAGCAACGCCGCAGGTCAGCTCTCTGCACCATCCTACCTCTTTACGGATGCTTATGCAGGACTGAACGACTATTTCAAGAAGACCGATGTTCGTTTCCTCGAGAACATGGCAGAGTCAAACAGTCGCATCCTCGTGAAGAAATACGTGAATGAGGAGGTTCGATTCCGCAGCACTACCACGACAGGTGGTATGCCAACCGTCACTTCTTCCGCTCGTTCTCAGAACTTCGCCAACTGGATTATCTATCGTCTCACCGATGTCATCCTCATGCGTGCAGAAGCTGAAGTGGAACTTGCAGGCAATGTGGAAAAGGGTGCATCTGTTTCGGACGCACAACTCGACCATTATCGTCGTGCCTTCGCAGGTGTTAGTGCTGTGTGGCGTCGTGCCAACCTGAAGCGTGTGGCAACGACCGACACGCTCGTGTTCGACGACTATGCTGCATCCCGCATGGATATGGAAAACCTCGTGCTCGATGAGCGTCAGCGTGAACTTATGTTCGAAGGCAAGCGCTGGTTCGACCTCGTTCGCCTCTGCCGTCGAGAGGGTGAGAACAGCCGCATGATTCAGAAGGTGAGTCCTAAATTTGTGGACAACACTGCTGCTATCAAGATTCGTCTTGCTATCAAGGATTACCTCTATTTCCCTTACAACAGGACTGAGCTCAAGTCGAATACTCTACTTCAGCAGAATCCTGCTTACGAAACTGACAAAACATCGTTGAATATGTGAATAGAATAAGTTTTTAAGTTTTTAAGTTTGTAAGTTTTTAAGTTCTTGGCAAGATATATGGATTGTTCACTACTTAGGAAATGAGGAAATCTTAAAGGCCTAAAAACTCAAGAACTCAAAAAGTCATAAATTATGAAACAAAATGTAATACATAAGATGAGAAAAGGAATGATGGTGTTGTTCACATTCTTCATTCTGCATTTTTCATTCTTCATTTTCATGTCTTGTTCCGATGAGCCAGCTGCCGAAAACTACTACGTGTTCAATGGTGAGATGGTTTCTGATTATCTGGTCAACCGTGAGGAGACCTTCAGCGACTTCATCGCCATCCTCAATCGTAGTGGCATGTACGGAATGATGGCTACATACGGCACTTACACCTGCTTGGCACCTACCAACGATGCTGTGGAACTCTACCTCAAAGAGCATGGTAAATCATCCGTGGATGAATTGACCAAGGCAGAGTGCGACACCATCGCTTGGAACCACATTATTAAATATGCTTATTTCACAACGGACTTGAGCGACGGAAACATTCCTTCGGCTAACCTCAACGACCGTTATCTCACTTTCTCCACTGATTCCGACTCCGTTTCGGGTGTGGCTGCTTACTATATCAACAAGAATTCCAAACTCATTGCTCGCGACGACTCCGTGGAAAACGGTGTGGTTCACACCCTCGACCACGTGATTCAGCCAAACTCGCAGTACTTGCCTGAGTTGCTTCGTGAGGATAGCACCATCAACCTGTTCAATGCAGCGCTCACGGTCACGGGTATGTGCGACTCGCTCTATGAGTACATCGATGAGAGCTATTCATGTGGTGCCGACTCCGTAAATAAGGGTATGCCAATCAGTACGGGTGGTTCAACCTACACGATGTACTACGTGGGAATTCGTATGAAGCGCTACACGGCATTCGTGGAAAAGGATGCAGTTTACAATGCTGCTGGCATCTATACGCTCGACGACCTCAAGGCATACGCCAAGAAGGTTTATGACGAGGTATATCCTGAGGATGCTGGCAAATACGACGACGATCCAACCCATCGAAAGAATCCGCTCAACCGTTTCGTTTCTTATCATCTCTTGCCTTACTATGGTGCTTACAACGATTGGACAGTCTATGGCGATGTGAAAACCACTTGTGCTCACACCGACCTCATCGACTGCACCGACTGGTACACCACGTTGATGCCAGGAACCATCATGAAGATGAGCACTCCTGCTGACGGTCTTTTCATCAACCGCAAGGGAGTTTCCAACCGTTATAGCGTGAAGGGCGTACGTGTTTGGGCTCCTTCCGAAGTGGGTAATATCGACCAGCAGGCACTCAATGGTATCTACCACTACATCGACGACATCCTTACTTATAATGTGCAGACTCGTGATGTGGTTTTCAACGACCGAATTCGTATCGACGCTGTCACCATTTCTCCTGAATTCATGAACTGCGGTGCTCGTGGTAACATGAATCAGGCAACGGGTTTCAAGGTGGTTGAAGGTTGGGATTTCCACGGACACACTCCTGACATGAGCCTCCGTCAGCGTGGTATCTGGATGATGACTTATCAGGATGCCGTTGACCTCGTGGGTCAGTTCGACATCTCCTTCAAGCTCCCTCCAGTGCCAGAAAACACTTATGAAGTTCGCTTCGCTTACGGTTCTGGTGAAATGCGTGGCGTGGTTCAGATTTACTTCGGTGAGAAGGACAACATGCAACCAATGGGTATTCCTATCGACCTCCGTGTTTGGGGTGCTGACCCTACCATCGGTTGGGTAGCCGACGTGGAAGGCGATGAAGAAGCGAGCCAGGCTATTGACAAGGCAATGCACAACCGTGGCTACATGAAGGACATGGATTCCTGGTCACAAGGTGGTGTCAACGTGCTTCGTGCACAGAGTGGAAAGCTTCGTAAGATTCTCACCACTCAGACCATGCGCCCTGACCGCGAATACTGGGTACGCTTCAAACTCGTGCTGGAGAATCCAAAGGCTGAGTTCCCTATCAACTATTTCGAACTTTGTCCAAAGAGCGTTTACGCAGGTCTCGTAGCTGAAGATACGCACTAAGTAAGAACAGATAAAACAAAGATATATACATTATGAAACAAAATGTAATACATAAGATTAGGAATGGATTGACGATGTTACTGACATTCTTCGTTCTTCATTCTTCATTCTTTATTTTCACGGCTTGCTCCGATGAATGGGACGACCACTACGACCCTGCACTCGCCGCTTCCGACAAGACGCTCTTGCAGTTGGTGGAGTCGGATGCACAACTGAGCGATTTCCTCAAGGTGCTCCGCGCTACACATGTTTATAATTATGCGAAGCGCACGAACATTTCTTACGCTGATTTGCTCAATGCCGACCAATCCCTCACCGTGTGGGCACCAAAGAATGGCACCTTCAACGTGGATTCTTTGTTGAGCGAATGCCAAACGGCAAAGGGTGACTCGATGGTGTCTCGCCATTTCGTGATGAACCACGTTTCCCACAACCTCTACAACATGGGAACGGGTGCAACAGGACAGAATGTGCTCTTGCTCAACGATAAGCAAACGCCTATCACCTCCCAGGGCATCAAGAACGCAACCATCGTTCCTGGTTTCTACAATATCCCTGCAAAGAATGGTTTGCTCCATGTCATCGACGACGATGTGCGCTATTCTTACAGCGTGTATGAAGGACTGACCACCATTTCCAACTATCTCCATCTTGGCAACTTCCTCAAAGGTTTCGAAAAACAGGAACTCGATGAGGAGCGAAGCGTTCAGAGTGGACTCGTGGATGGACAGAAAGTGTATAGCGACTCCGTGATGATACTTTCCAACATCCTTTATCGCAATTTCGGTCTTATCAATGCCGAGGACTCCAACTACATCGCGCTCGTGCCAACCAAGGAGATTTGGGAACCTGTCTATCAGGAGGCGCTGCAGTATTTCAACTTCGGCAGTGTGGAAAAGGCTGACTCCATCCAGAACTACTGGGTGAACCGCATGCTCATGCAGGACCTTTTCTACAACCGCAATATGCAGCACCTCAACGACTCGGCTTTCTCCACTTCCTATAGCAAGTGGGCAAATCCTGAGTACCACGTGTTCTATAAACCACTCAGCGAGGGTGGACTCTTCTCATCCACATTCGTGAAAGATACGCTCGAAAGCAGTAACGGCGTATTCTACAACCTCAAGAAATGGCCATTCCAGAAGGAGCAGATTTACTTCTGGCCAGTGAAGGTGGAGGGTGAGCAGGAATTCCGAATTCTCGACAACACCGACTGCAGTCTGGAATATCGTGCTGTCAGCAATGCCGACTCTATTTCTGGACAGGCTTACATGCGTATCAACCCACGCACCAGTTCATCCAACTGGACTGTCACCTACGAGGTTCCTAACACCCTCTCTGGCACATACGACATCTGTGCCGTTTGTCTGCCAAAGACCGTTTACAACACTGCTTCGCGCGACTTCAAGCCAAACAAGTTCAAGGCAACGCTCTTCTACACCGACCAGCAGGGTGATATGAAGGAACTGGCATTCGATGAGGCTGTTTCCAACGACCCTTACGTAGTCGATACCGTGAAGATAGGAACTTTCTCGTTCCCTGTTTGCAACTATCAGCAGACCAACGTCACCGTGCGTCTCCGCCTCGAGTGTAGCATCACACGTCGTGAGACCAGCTTCTCCCGCGACACATATCTCGATTGCATCTATCTCAAACCAACTAACAAAGAGGAGGAATAAGTTATGACAAAGACAATTTTCACATTCGCCCTGTTGTCACTCTTTACCTTGGGTACACAGGCTCAGGAAGCAGCAATTACTCCTCAGAAGAAGCCTTCCGTGACGCGCCCTGTGGTGCCTACGAAGGAAATTCATGGTACGGTTTTCGATGCAGGTACCAACATGCCTGCTGCGGGTATTCGTGTCACTGCTTACAACGACCGTCGCTATGCAGCCATGACGGATGAGAACGGTGAATACACCATCAAGGTGCCACTCTATGCCACATCCCTCTTCTTCGAAGCTGAAGGCTATTCAGTCGTTGAGCAGTCCATTGGTGGACAGACAGAGCTTCGCACGCTGATGTATAGCGACAAGTTCGCTGAAATCTACGACCGCTCCACCACAGCGCAAGTGGCTCGCACTGCAAAAGCCACTTACAACAACAACGATATTTCCATCGACAACCAGATTCAATCGAACTTCGGTGGCGACATCCGTACGCTCGTCCGCAGTGGTGTGCCAGGACAAGGTATCGCCATGTTCATGAATGGTCTCAACTCACTCAACGCCAATGCCCAGCCGCTCATCGTCATCGACGGTGTGCCTCAGGACATGCAGCTCACCCGTCCTTCGCTCCACGACGGCTTCTTCAACAACGTTCTTGCCAACATCATGGTTGAGGACATCGAGAAGATTTCCGTGCTGAAGAACGGTACTGCCATCTATGGTGCCAAGGCAGCCAACGGCGTGGTGGTGATTGAAACCAAGCGCAACAAGTCGATGGCAACACGTATCGACCTCAGCATCGGTGGTAGCTTCGAACTCCTGCCTAAGGCTGTCGATATGATGAATGCCAATCAGTTCCGCGTCTATGCGTCCGAACTCATTGGTACCACAGGAACCAAGTCCAACACCTTCAAGTTCCTCAACACCGACCCTAATTACTACTATTATCCTCAGTATCATAACAATACCGACTGGCGCAAGCAGGTTTACGACGAGGCGTTCACGCAGAACTACAGCATCAATGTGCAGGGTGGTGATGACGTGGCAAACTACAACCTTTCCGTTGGTTATGCCCTCGCCGATGCTACATTGAAGAACACCGATTTCTCTCGCTTCAACATGCGCTTCAACACCGACATCAGCCTTTCCAGCAAGGCATCCGTTCGATTCGATGCCAGCTATAGCGATGTCACCCGCGATATGCGCGACAATGGTATCAAGGACAACATCACCGATGGCATCATCTCGTCGCCATCCTTCCTCTCCCTCATCAAGTCGCCGTTCCTCTCTCCTTTCGCTTTTGATGCGACGGGACATGTGTCGAACTACATTGCCGAGGCTGACAACTACCTCAACGATGTGCTTGCCAACAATAGCTATCGCACTTCTCTT
>OMTC01000133.1 GCA_900313845.1 uncultured Prevotellaceae bacterium | reverse complement strand
GTTATCAATGATGCTCCACGTTTCCCTTATCGTGGCATGCATCTCGACACAAGTCGCCATTTCTTCCCTTTGGAATTCGTGAAGGAATATATCGACATGCTTGCCTTTCACAACATGAACAAATTCCATTGGCATCTTACCGATGACCAGGGATGGCGTATCGAAATCAAGAAATATCCTCGTCTCACCTCTGTGGGTTCAATCCGCAAGACTACTGTAGTTGGACACAATCTCGATTTCTTTGATGGGGTGCCACACACAGGATTCTATACTCAGGAGCAGGCACGCGAAATCGTGAAGTACGCACGTCAACGCTACATCACGGTGATTCCCGAAATTGATATGCCTGGTCACATGTTGGGTGCACTTGCAGCTTATCCTGAATTGGGTTGTACGGGTGGACCATACGAAGTATGCACCATTTGGGGAGTGCTCGACGACATCCTCTGTGCGGGCAATCCAAAGACACTTGAGTTTTGCAAGGATGTGCTCAGCGAAATCATGGACATATTCCCTTCCGAAATGATTCATATTGGTGGGGATGAAGCACCTCGTTTGCGTTGGCAGCAATGCCCTAAGTGCCAACATCTCATTAAGTCACAGGGATTGAAAGGAGATGGAAAGTTTTCTGCGGAAGCCAAACTCCAAGGCTACTTCACCAAGGAAATTGAACGTTTTGCCAATGCAAATGGACGACGCATCATTGGATGGGACGAAGTGCTTGAGGGTGATGTGGCTCCAAGTACTATCATCATGAGTTGGCGAGGTACAGAAGGAGGCATCCAAGCATCTCAGCAAGGGCACGATGTCATCATGGCTCCTACTTCCCATTTCTATTTCGATTATTATCAGGCTGATTTCAAGACGGGTGGGGAGCCTTTCCTCATTGGTGGGTATCTACCTATTGAGAAGACCTATAGTTTCGAAGCTCTTCCTTCCAATTCCACTCAGCAAATGCAGACACATATCTTAGGTGTGCAAGCCAATCTTTGGACGGAGTATATCGCTTATCCTTCCTTGGTCGAGTATCAGGTTTTGCCACGTATGGGTGCGCTTGCCGAGTGCCAATGGATGCAACCCGAGAAGAAAGATTTTCAAGATTTCAAACAGCGTGCCGTCCAATTGGCAAAAACCTACCACCTAAACGGATGGACTTTTGCCAAGCATCTTTTTAAATGAAGAATAAAGAATGAAGAATTTTCTTCTTCGTTAGTTTTTTTTGTAAGCTTCGGTTTTTCCGAAGCTTTTTTATTCTTGAATCTTCAAAGCCGCTTTCACAAACTCTGTAAGCAACTTTGCTGTGCCTTCCAGTCCCAAGAGAGAAGAATTGACACAGATGTCGTAGGAACGGCTATCGCCCCAGTTTGTTTCTGAATAGAAATTGTGGTAGTCGGAACGGATGGCATCGGTGTGTTCAATCAATTCCTTCGCATCTGCTTCGGAGAGGTTGTTGCGTTCCATCACGAATTTCACACGATCCTCGTAGTCTGCATGAACAAAGATGCTGACATGGCGTGGATGGTTGCGCAGGATATAGTCGGAACAGCGACCAACGATGATGCAGTTTTCGTTCTCTGCTTTTTCGATGATGATGTCGGACTGCACCTTAAAGAGTGATTCGTTCGAAATGGAATTGTTGTAGAGACTGCTGAAGGCAGCGAAAGGGGAGGAAAGGGAATGGATGACTTGCGACATGAGTCCTTTGCCTGCTGTTTCGTCAGCTTGCTTGAAGACTGCGGGGTCGAATCCGTTTTCTTCTGCTGCCAACTCGATGAGACGGCGGTCATAAACAGGGATAGATAGTTGCTTAGCCATGATTTCTCCGATGGCTTTGCCGCCGGAACCAAGTTCGCGGCCAATGGTGATAACGTAGTGTTCCATGTAAAATTAGATGTTAGTTAATTCTTTATTTTTCACTTTTCATTTTTCATTTTTCACTTTCCTATAGGTCTATTTCCGTTTTGTTAATACCACCTGTCTTGTAGAAATGGTAGAGCATAGCGCCAGCGGTGATGACAGTCACGGCATCGGAAGCAGTGATGCTTGCCCATACACCATTGGTGCCCCAAATTCCTGGGAAGATGAGAAGGAAAGGTACAAGGAAGAGAAGTTGGCGGCTGACAGAGAGGAAAATACTCTTCTTTGCCATGCCGATACTTTGGAAGAAGTGTCCGGTGACGATTTGAAAACCAACCAATGGACTGACGAGCACAATGAGTCGCATGCCATCGATGGAGAGTTTTGTGAGTTGCTCATCCTTCGTGAAAAAGCTGACAGGGATGTGAGGGAAGAACTCGCAAACGATAAAGGAAATCGTCATCACAACAGTAGCATAGATGATGGCATATTTCAGCACCAGGTTCACACGGTCGAATTTGCGTGCACCATAGTTATAGCCTGCAATAGGTTGCATACCTTGACAAATGCCCATCACCACCATCACAAACAGGAAGGTGATACCGTTGACAATACCGTAGGCAGCTATGGCGAGGTCGCCTCCATGCGTTTGCAAACCCTTGTTGATGAGAATCACCACGAGGCACGCACAAAGTTGCATGCAGAACGGCGAAACACCAATCTTCAGAATGTTGTTGACAATGCGTTTCTTCAGTCCATAGATGCCTCGTTCGAAGTGGATAGGCTCCTTTGGATTGCTGAAAACGATGATAACATAAGTGAGTGCTACGATTTGTGCCAAGATAGTGGCAATGGCAGCACCACGTATGCCGAGCCCTAACGTAAAGATGAACAGAGGGTCGAGAATGGAATTCACGATCACCGTAGCAATCGTGGCAATCATTGCCAAGTGCGGATGTCCCACAGCTCTCAGTGCAGCATTCAGTCCCAAATAGAGATGCGTTATTGCGTTGCCCAGCAGGATGACGAACATATATTCACGGGCATACGGAATGGAACGTTCCGATGCACCGAAGAAATAGAGTAGAGGGTCGATGAAGATAAGTCCCAAGACTGCCAACATGACTCCCAGAATCACATTCAACGTTACTACATTGCCCAGGATATGCTGTGCAGTTTTCTCGTCTCGCTGTCCTAATTTCACCGACATCAGCGTGGAACCGCCCACACCCACCATAGCACCAAAGGCAGCCGACAAGTTCATCAAAGGAAACGTCACTGCCAATCCAGAGAGCGCAAGCGCACCTTCCGAGCCACCTTCACCGATATGTCCGATGAAGATTCTATCCACAATGTTGTAAAGTGATGAAGCCGTCATTGCCACCACCGCAGGGATGGCGTAATTCATCAGCAACTTTCCAACGTCTTTCGTTCCAAGTTCTTTAGGAGATGCAGGCACTTTATAAATGAAAAATTAAAAGTTAAAAATTTAAAATGGCTTTAGCTTTCGCGTTAGCGTTGGCTTACCATCCGGATGAAAAAACTAATGAAAGTTTTATATTTGAGAAAATTTGTGGAAATTTGTTGACTGAAATTCACATCAGTTTTTCAAACGGGAAATCCCTTTTCATTCGGTAGGCAAGTCCCGTCATTGCAGCAATCAGCTCACCATCTTCGTTCCTCACCTCGATATTGCAATAAGGTAGTTTGTGATGGTCGAGCAGTTCAGTGCATTCAGCCGTGATATGTGCCCCCTTCTGAGCCGATTTCAAGAAGGTGATGGTATTGCAAATGCCCAACGACAGTGTGCCATGACAGTTGGCAACGGCTGCAAATGCCAAGTCGGCAAGTGTGTAAATCACTCCACCTTGGCACACCCCAGCACCATTCAGATGCTCTTCCTTCACGGTGAGTTCCGCCTTGGCATATCCTTCGCGCACCTCCGTCAGTTGAGCACCAATCCCCTTGGCAAACCTATCATTCTCGTTCAGATTTTCCAGTAATGTCATGGTCGATTTCCTTTTGTTTTCTTATTTTTCCCTGCAAAGTTACAAAAATAACAAAATAGTCAACAAATTTCGAGTCAACAAATTCACACAAAAGCACACAAATTCGTTATCGTTGTTTCTTATTCTACGGAGTATAGGAGTATAGGATTTTTTACTTTTTAGGTAGGTTCTACAAATTATGTCGGATTGATTTTTCCTGTTTTCCACGTTAACAAACCTTTAGGCTTGCATCTTCTTAAAAATCAATAAAATGACACTTTGATAGTTGGCGTTTTGGGTTCCTCGCGCTATCTTTGCACTATGTTTGTGCAGAGAAAGCGTAACAAGTCAGGCTCCTATAGTGTCATCATCAAGGAGAAGGATTCCCGTACTCGTGCCAACAAGGTCGTCAAGATAATCGGTACGAGTAGTGACGAGCATGAGCTTTTGGAAATGGAACGCAAGGCCTACGAATACATTGACAGTTACCGTGGCCCTTTGCTCCCGATGGATTACCATGACCCATTGGAGGATGGGATAGAGAAGTTTCTGTCGGGTATTTCCAATTCACACATTCAAGTTATCGGTCCTGAACTGATATATGGTCGGCTGTATGACAAGATAGGCTATGGCGAACTTTCCAATGACATGTTCCGCCATCTGGTCATTTGTCGCCTTTTCAACCCAGGCAGCAAGCTGCGTACCGTGGAGTACCTACGACGTTACCTTAATGTGGATTACGACGTTGAGACCATATACAAGTTTCTCGACAACCTCTGCTACCGCAAGGACAAGGACTGCAAGAAAGACGGTCACGGAAAGCCCATCCGGCCTGAGGGGGATGACATCAAAACGAAAGTGGAGCAGATTTCCTTTGCATATACGAAGAAAATCTGTGGCGATTCCATCAGCGTTGTATTCTACGACATGACTACGCTGTATTTTGAGGCGGCTCAGGAGGATGACCTTCGCAAGACGGGATTCTCCAAGGACGGGAAACACGCTTGTCCGCAGATATTCCTTGGCCTGCTTGTCGCTCCTGGCGGCAACCCTATCGGTTATGAGATATACGAGGGCGACATACATGAGGGTAAAACGCTCATTCCCGTCGTAGAAGCTCTGGCTAACAAGCATGGTTTCGACCATCCGATAGTAGTGGCTGATGCCGGGCTGCTGTCCAAGTCGAACATAGAGGAACTGCAGAAGAACGGCTACGAATATATAATAGGTGCCCGTGTGAAGAACGAAACAGAGGAGATTAAGCAGGGCATCATCGGCATGAACCTACAATACGGTGACACCAAGGTTGTCGAAAAAGGAAACGGTGTGCGTCTGATAGTCTCAAAGTCGGAGAAGCGGGCAAAGAAAGACGAGCATGCCAGGAAGAAAGGGCTGGAGCGTCTGCAGAAGCGCTTCGAAACGGGCAGGCTGACCAAGGCCAACATCAACAGACGCGGTTACAACAAGTACCTGAAGATGGAAGGCGAGGTAACAATCAGCATCGACATGGAAAAATATGAGGCCGATGCCGTTTGGGATGGTGTGAAGGGCTTTGTCACCAACACAAAACTGGACGAGAAGGAAGTCCTGGCCAGCTACTCAAACCTTTGGTTTATCGAGCGGGCATTCCGAATGAACAAGGGAGATCTCCGTGCAAGGCCGATCTTCCACAGGCTGCATAACAGAATAGAGGCTCACATATGCATATGCTTCACTGCCTACACCATCATGCTTGAGTTGGAACGCCTGTTGAAGGCTGCCAACTCAGACATCACCATCTATCAGGCAGGACATCTTACCAAGACAATGTACCAACTGAACTACCAAATGCCAAGAAGTCACAGACTAAAGTCCTTGATTTTACAAATGGACAGCAAACAGCAGGAATTATACGACATTGTTAGGAGAAACAGTGACAAAGTGTAAGTGTCCCAAGTTTGCAATGTCAAGATTTCAGAAAAACTGACGTTTGGGTTCCTCACAGGAGGAAAACAGGAGGATTTTTTACTTTTTAGGTAGGTTCTACAAATTATGTCGGATTGATTTTTGAATTGATTTGATTGGATTTTTGTCAGTATTTGAGGGCGCATAGCGAGCTATGTAACCGAGAACCT
>OMTC01000178.1 GCA_900313845.1 uncultured Prevotellaceae bacterium | reverse complement strand
AGCAGCGCTTGATTCTTCCTCCACTTGTGCCAAGGCATCTGCAGATTGCTCTTCGCTTGCTTCTTCAGCCTGTGCCAATTCCTCTTGCTGTTCCTTGCCTTGCTGACTACCATAGAAAGGCGAAGAGAGGAAAGCAAAGAGCAAGGCGGTGAGAGCCAAACCAGCCACTCCCCATCCCATGTATTTTCTTGACTTGGATTTCACCCACCAATCGTCTATCACGTCTATCTCCTTCTCTGGAATCGACTTCACACCTTCGTAGTAGAATCGGAGACACACAGCAAGGACAGCAGCCATACCGAGCAAAATGTAGATGCCCGCTTTCAGATGTCCTTTCTGCACGAAATAAGCTTTACGAGCCAAGAGGTCGAGCTGTCGGATTTGCTCCTGCAGTTCGGGGTTTTCTTCATTCCCCTCGTTCAGTGTTCGGAGCGTTTCCGTTACTTCCATCTGCAATGGTGTTACGCCTCTCACCTGAAAATAATTGGTGACAAGCATCACGGACAACACCACCATGAATATGATGGTTACGATGGCTATAAATTATGTCGGATTGATTTTTGATTTTATGTGAGTAGATTTTTGTTAGCTTTTGAGGGAGCATAGCGAGCTATGTGACTGAGAAAGATGACAAAAAGATGCCACAGAAAACAAAAAGCAACCGAAACTAGAATTCCACCAAAATTGAGAAATAATAAAAACAGAATTAATAGAACACACCTTAACTCTTTACCCCCTTTGTGCTCGGACAATAGCTGAAGCATTTTCCACAGGCCACGCAGTGACGAGCATCGATGGAATATTCTTTTCGAGTGCGTCGGAGCGTGAGGCGAATCAGATTCACGCCTATCACCCATCCTATCACGGCACCTGCAATGGAACCATAGAAGAGGAAATCCTTCTGAATCTTTTCGTTCGTGGCGGTCAGTTCTTCAACCGTTCTACCTTGTGCATAAAAAGCCTCCACCTCGGCAGGCATTGGCTGGTCGGGATTGGCTTCTTGCTGCATCACCAACTGATAGAGTCGCACTTCCTTGTTTGCCACACTCAGACGAGGAGCGGACAAACGCATGAGGAACACACCCAACAACATGAGGCATGGTACTACCACCACATAGCGTAACACACGCCATACACTCTTCATCCTTTCTTCTTCCACTTTGTTCTGATAAGGAGGAAGAACAGCATCCACAGGACAAGACTGATGACAGAGCTGACAATTCACGCATTGATTCTGTGTAATTTGTGGTTTACGAATCGATACCGACGAAAATAAACTGAGCAGTGCTCCGTAAGGACAGAGGAATCGGCAGAACGGACGTCCCGTAAATACCGACATGAGCAGGAGTGCCACGCCAAAGAAGATAAGCCCTGTATCACCACCAAGTCGGAAGATGCCGATGAAAGGGTCAAACTGGCAAATGATGAAACGACTGTGAGTTAAAGCAAAAAGCAAGGCAAAACAGAGATAAATCCAAGGAATTACACTTAGTGTCTTGGCGATAGGTTTGGAAATGCGGAAACTCTTCACATTTACCAATTCTTGCAAGGCTCCAAACGGACAAACGCCTGCACAGAACACGCGACCGAAGAAAAAGGCAAAGATGATAGGGATGAGGAAGAACATCAGCACAACCCAAGGCAGATGGTAGTTCTCGTCCACCATTGCCAAGGCCACATTCTGAATGGAACCAATACTGCACACGCAGCCACCACGGAAGAATCCGAAGTAGGCAATAGAGATGACCGACGTGATGATGATAGGCACACGAGTGCGATTTTTATACACAGCCCAAGCCACCACGCCTAACAGCACCACCAACAGCACCACATCCACCACATTCCAAAGGTGCTCGTGGGGGATGGCGTAACTCACTTCTGGGTACTGATAGCCCGACTCGAAATCGGGTTTGGGAAAGCGACTCACGGCATGAGCCAGCGTCTGCAATCCCAGCGCAGCGAATAGTAATAGTTTTCTTTTCATCATGCGTGCTCTTTCAAATAATAAACCGTTCCGTACGACACTCGCTTGATGGCGTTCGAAGCACAAACCGTGGAAATCTTACATTCGTTGCAGTTCAAACACAAATCCTGCTTGATTTGCAGATAGAGCGAACCATTGCCAAACGAATTGCAACCTTTAACGCACTTGCCACAGCCGTTGCACAAGTCCTCATCAATGGTGTATTCGAAATATGGGTCCTCCACAAATTTGCGCTGGATGGCACCCGTAGGACAAATCATGTTCTCTGCCGCCGTGTTGAGTTCCTTGGCATTCGTGCGATAATAACCACCACACAAGTCACAATAGCCACACACCTTCACAGCATGCACACAACGAACAGCGGAAACGGGCATCACGCAGTGGGTTTCGCAACGTCCGCACTGAGTGCACAGATTCGGGTCGATTTGCCAAAACTCACTACTTTCTTCTTTATCCACCACACGGCTTACACCCACGCCACCAATTCCCAAAATGGCACCACCTGCCACGATGGAACCCAAGCGGCGAAAGAAATCACGCCGTTTGATAGGGCTATTATCCAATGTCTGATCCTTCTTATCCTTCATATCCATAGTCTTTCTTTATTCAGTCCCCTACAGCCCCCTCCAGCTCCCCCAAGGGGGAGAGAAGCCATCCGGATGGGAGCCCTCCCCCCTGGGGGAGTCGGAGGGGGCTCCTAAATTGTTATTCCATCTCTCAACGGGCAAGGCACGTCGCAAGTAGGACATTTGCTCGATAACCTCGCACCACTTCGTGCCAATGCAGGATTATATTGATACAACTCTATCGTGCTTTTCCGAGCAACGATGAGTTTGTCTTGCTGAGTCATCACTCGACTGGCATCGTGTCCTCCTCCCAATGCCTCTTGAGGCAAGAGAACACTGCGGAAGGTTCCATCTGTGCCATAGCAACTGATGCGAGGAATGCCTTTCTCGGAAGTAATCAGTTCTCCCGAAGGAGAAGAGGCGAGATAAACAGGATTGCAGCATCCGCTGAACTGCCCTTCGCCTGTTCCTGCCTTGCCGAAGGAACTTAGGTATGTACCTTCTGAATCATAGACTTCCACCAAGTGCCGCCCAGGATTGGAACAATACACACGATTATCAATGTGAGTGATGCCGAAAGAATAGCTTGGAACGACAAATCCATGAGGACTCTTGATGAACTTCACGAAATTGCCATCCGTTCGGTAATTGCAAATCAGTTTGTTTTGAGCATCCGTCACAAAAACCTGCTCACCCAAAACCGTCAGTCCGCAGTAGTCGGCATTCTCATCACAAGCTTTCCATGAGCGTGTTCTTTTTCCCTGTGAATCGAACACATCTATCTGCTGAGGCATCAACACATAGAGCCATCCATCACTGTCAACAGTCAAATCCCGTACTTCGTCCTCAACTGTAAATTGTCGCTTCAAACTGCCCTTAGCCGAGTAGAGTTTCAACTGCTGTCCTGTGGCAACAGTCATCATATCCTTCCACAATGTGAAAGCGGAAATATCTCCATCCACACTGAATTTGGCGATGGATTCGTAAGGAGAAACAAAAGAATTCTTACCAGATGTCCCTGATGAGGAATCCGACGGCTCATAGAAAAGTTCTTCAGGTTTGGCAAACATCCGATAGAGCAAACTGCCTGCACCCGCCATGATGAAGCCGCCTGCTGCCACCGAACCAGCCACTTGAAGAAAGCGACGACGTGATAATTCTTTCTTTTCCATTTTATCTTATGTTTTAGGTAGGTTCTAAAAAATTTTGTTTTTTAGTTCACTACTTTTAGTCTATTTTCAAACATTTCACTCGATGTGCATCCCTCACAATCAAACGTCCATCGGCGTATGCCAAAGGTCCCCACGCATCCACTCCCTCCATGATGCTTTGTCGCTTGATGAGTTTCATGCCGCCTTTCCCTAACTGATACACAAATAATTCGCCATCTTCACTCAGCGCAAAGAGCTTATCGGTGATAACGAGATAAGGTCCCAAACCAAAACGCTCATCTTGTGCCGAAGTCCACAAAGGCTTGTGCAAATCGTTAGGACTATAGCACACCAACTTGCTTCGGTTTCCTCCACCATCCTTTGGTAAAATACTGATAATCATGTCGTTGTAAAGGATAGGCGTTTGTTGTTCGCTGGAGAGTCCCTTGTCCGACTTATAGGCATCGAGAATGGTAGCCGTCAACTGACTGCCCGACCCACTCACTTGCAAGAGTGCGCCTCCATTGCCATAGCCCGCCACCAAAAAGATGCGGTTGGAGGATAGGCGGAGCGGAGAAGGAGCCACCACCGATGGTTGCCACTTGTTGGTGTGCCACAACAGTTTGCCTCGATTCGAAGCCTCTGCCGATATACCACACACACCACCTACTCCTACATAGACGAATGTGCGAATTCCAGCAATTTCCATAGGCATGACCGAAGAGTGCGACATCTTCAGTCCGATAGTGTTAGGCGTTGCCCATTTCACATTGCCCGTTTCCAAGTCGCAACCCATCATCAACGTATCTTTACCAGCAGGCACCAGCACCACCTCATCACCGTCGATATGAGGACACTGACCCGTGTACCAGAACGGCACTTCCATGTCGTATTCCTTCTGCAAGTCCTTCGTCCATTTCAAATCGCCTGTCGTAGCATCGCAACACATCACATGACCCGATGGTCCAATGCTCACGATACGACCATTTGCCACGGCAGGAATCGTTCGAGAAAAACCATGATTACGTTTCAATGGAACTCGATACCAACGCCGCCACAATTCTTCTCCCGTCTGAAGCGAAAAGCAGCGGAGCATATCGGAAAGGAGCGTCTCATCGTAATCGAGCACATACACACGCCCTTGATAAACAACAGGTGCCGCATGGCCTTCACCCGTGTCAAAACTCCAAAGCTCTGGATAATCACTGGTAGTTTGGATGGTCTCCGAAGCTTTGACGATATTGTTTCGCTCAGCACCTCTGAATTCACTCCAAATGCCGTTCATGCCTTCGGGTGCGGCTGCGTCGTATTTCATAAAGAACTCACCCACCTTCACTTCGTCGGCTTTGCGAGCCAATCCCGCTGGGCGATTGTCGGCGCCAGGCAACGATTCCTTCAAATCGCTATGTGGCACATAGAGATGCCAACCCACGAGCACTGCCACATAGAATGCAATCGTGAGCACAGTAACGATGGTGAGTGTGCGCTTCTTCATTTTTACAGGAGTATAGGAGTTTTTTTCACTCCCCACTTTTCACTTCCCACTTTTCACTTCCCACTCCCTCCCCCTCGGGGGAGCTGGAGGGGGGCTGTTTTTTATATTTTTTGAGTCCATCAAGGACAAAAATCAGAGGATAGAGCTCTTCGGAATACCAAAGTCGAGCAAAATAGAGTCCGATAGGTTCGTTCTTCAACAGCGTACCTTCTTCGTTTCGCTTCAACAAATAATCCACAGCTCGCTCCATAGCAGCCTTCGGTGTGTCGGCATAGCCTGCCAATGCGCTCAATGCCTTTCCCGTGAGCGTTGCTTTCGATTCCACTCCTTTCTTTCCGCCCCATCCTCCATCTTCATTCTGCGATTGGAGCAAAAACTCAATACCGCGCTGAGTCATCGTCGAAGAGAAGGAAAGCTGTGCGAGATAGTCCAATGCTGTAGCTGTGCCATAGACTGGTGAAGCCTCATCATCGGAATCTTGGTCGCCAAACCACAAAGGAGTCCACGAACCATCCTCGGCTTGATGGGTTTCCAACCATGTCAGCAACCGCTTCTCACTATTTTCCACTTGGATTTGAAATGCTGCGGGGAGCTGTTTTCTCCAACTGCCAAGAGCCAGCAAGGCATGAGCGGTGATGTCGGCACTACTGCGGTCGAACGGCAATTTTCCCCAACCCTTGCAGAAGGTTGGCATTCCTCCATCGTTGTTTTGCAAAGCCATCAACCACTTCACTCCAGACTTTACTCCCTTACAACGGACG
Organism: uncultured Prevotellaceae bacterium; assembly: GCA_900313845.1. GTDB lineage: Bacteria > Bacteroidota > Bacteroidia > Bacteroidales > Bacteroidaceae > UBA3839. The sequence continues at coordinate 56 of OMTC01000178.1, read as the reverse complement.
CCATGGGTCAAGTGGTGAAGAGCAATGAGCGCCCCCGATGTATCGTCACCATCAGG
>OMTC01000142.1 GCA_900313845.1 uncultured Prevotellaceae bacterium | reverse complement strand
ATCCATATCTTCAGGCAACGCATCCACAGGTCCATACCAGGTGATGTTTCCCTTGTCATCGTAAGGAAAAACACTCATGTACTTGCCCTGTTTCAATTCACTCACGAGGAAGATTTTCTCAATCACCTTCATTGCATCCTGATACAGCTTGTCGTTCGCTTCTCGATACTGCAACTGCGCCAATTTGTACCCCGCTGGAGAATTGTCCAAATAGTGGTAAGTCGTGAATTTTGGCAAGGTAGTTGCCTGTCGCACATCCCCACTTTTCACCTTGATAATCGGTTCCCTACTCCATTCATCAAACCAGAAAATAAATCCCGTAAGCACTTGTTCTGCCGAATATTCGCCATAGTATCGCTTCCCATACAACTTCTTCGTGAAGTCGATGGCATAGGTCTGAAGTGGACAAATACGTCCGTTGTAAAGGATATGCAACTTTCCAAATTCCTCAGCCGTTTCCTTTGGCAGTGAATTCAATGCAAACATCCCCTGCACCGAAAGCATCAGCACTAGCGAAAGCACACCTTTTTTAATCAGTGGATGACGCAGCAACTGCCTATAGCTTCCCTTCGGGTCAATCAGCATCCAAATGAGCGAAACAAACAGCAGCGCATATCCAGCGTAAGTCACAGGTATTCCGTATGGGTCGCTATTGATGGAAAGATAACTGCCCTGTGCATCCTCATCGTAGGACGACTGATAAAGTCTTATGTTATGATGCGAATAAATCTGATTCATCGACACTTCCCCTTTCTCCTCATCCTCTCCATTCACAATCGTAAACTTCGAAACATAATCTGAAGCCGAATTCGTTCCCTCATGATAATCCACGTAGAAAGTATCGAGACGAATCTCAAACGACAAGTCCTTCAGCTTCATTCCCACCTTCTTGTCCTGATACAGATACTGCTTCGTCGATTCATTCACTCGCAGATGTATGATTCCCTGATACGAACTAAGATGCGTGAGCAAAGCGCCCAGCAGAATCACCACAAAAGCAAGATGCAGACACACGGTGGAAAGTCTCCTCACTCGTTGCTTCAGAAAATAAGCGATTGCCACAGCAGTGCCTATGCCCCATAGCACACAGAACCAAGTAGAACCATAGACATAGGCAGAAACGAATTCCGTCCCTTGATACTTCTCGATGATAGTGGCAGCCGCCAAACAAAGGGTAATGAGAATGTAGAGAAAGAAAAGCAGTCTTTTCACGTGACTAAAATTTGGAATATAAAAACACAGAGAGGCACAAAGATACAAAGTTTTTTAGAAAAAAGCACTTCTTTAAGAGCGAAAACCAATACAATTCCTCTGCATCTATGCTTCTCTGTGTTATGATAGACTAAATGGCACGCAAGAATTTCACCACTGCATCGCGGTCTGCCTTAGGCAGTTTGTAGAACTTCAGCGTACTCTGATATGCATCCGACCTCTTGCTATAACCATGCCAGATGATGGCCTCGATTTCGTTTCTTGCACGGCAGTCATGCAGACGGTCCTCAGCACCCGTGTTCACCTGTGAAAGTCCACGTCCCCACAATGGAGTGGTACGACACCATGTGCCATGAATACCATTCTTCATGTATATTCTATGCTGAATCATATCCGTGTAAGGCCATATCGTTTGGTTCTGATAGCGAGGCAATTGCAAGTTCTGGCTCGTGATGATGCTTGGATTCCAATAGTTGTCGTTGGTAGTTTTCCAAGAAGGACGGTGGCAAGTGGCACAACCAATCTCGTTGAACACCTGCTTACCGCGCTGCACATCCTTGTCCTGCAAATTACGAGCACGAGGAATAGCCAAACCACGGTGCCAAACCTGAAATGCCCAGAAGTTATTGTCCGACATCTCAGGCAGGAAATTATGCCATTTGTTGTTGAACTGGTTCGTAGCAGGTGAAAGCAAGTTCTTCACAGCGTCTGCAATGCCTTCATCCGTTCCGTCTGCATAGTAAGGAGAAGAAGGGTCCGACTTAATCTTTGCAATCACATCCTTGTTCTCCGACATGGCATCAGCCCAAGCCACTGTGGTGTAGAGCTTTGGACGGTCTGAACGGCTCACATTGGTGATGTTCCAAATGGCATTCGCACCAGCACCATCCTGCAAAGAACCACGAGTCATGGCATAGGTGAATTTCTTCAGCCTGTTCACTTTCTCTGTTCCGCTCGATGCATTCACATACCAAGCCGTAGTAGCAAAGTCGTTGGCTTCTTTGTCCCAAAAGGCAGGGTTCAGTTCCACGTATGGTGCTTCCCGCTGATATTGCGCCTTGATGGAATCATCAGGAATGGCATCAAGCAGACCCGTTCCAGGAATACCGATGGTACTCTCCAAACGGAATGCCACTGCACCGTTGCCCGTCTCCCAAGGTGTTGGTTTCGTATTGAAGGCAGAACGGTCGATACTCAGTTCTGGGTAAATCAGTTCGTACTTTTCACCGTCAGGGAATTGTGTGGCCGAAATCTCGCTACCCTCTTCCATGGCAGTCAACTTCAACCAATCCAGATGAATGCCGGACTCATCAATTGGTGGGAGGAATGGACTCACGGCACGTGTTTGAGGCATACCAGTCACCTCGCTCACGTATGGACCATCATCGCTATTCACTCCATCCGCAGGATGATAAACCACCAGCAGGTAGCCATTGCCCCACGAAGCAGTGTATTTATCCACCCGTTTGCCATGTCCATAACCTGGATGGCAGTCAAGACACGACTTGCGCACGTAGGCAGGGCCAAGTCCATGGAAAGGAGCCTGAAACTCCGTCACATTCCTCTCGAAAAACTGCTCACCACGGTTGAATGCATCTGTCAGTCCCATCTGCGTCACAGCAGGTGTTTCATCCTCATAGCATCCCGCAGTTACATTCATGGTAGTACCCAGTAAGCCACCCGCATACCATTCCTCAGCCGAGAAATTGCCGACTGCCTTACCAATATAATTCTCATCATCTGCCGACGTAGGTTCAGTTCCCCCTTTGTCGTCATCTGTACAAGATGCGAAGGAAATCCCCATCACACCTGCCAGTATCAACAATCCAGTTTTCTTTAAGTAATCCATATTCGCTTCTTCATTCGTTTATTCTCAGTAAGCTTCAGTTCGGTTTTTCCGAAGGTCCTCCTCGCCACCGTTCCCTTCGGTTCTGCCGAAGGTCTTCCTCCGCCCCCCTTCCCTTCAGTTCCGCCGAAGGTCTTCCTTTCTTCAGTTCCGCCGAAGCCCTCTTTAGTTTCTCAGTAAGCTTCGGCTCAGCCGAAGCCCCTCTTCATCGATTCGCAGCGATCCAACTCGCAGCGCTATTCAGTGTCTCATCGAGCGCATTGATAGCGTCCATAGCAGCCTTTGCATTGTTGCTGTGAGGCTCAACCACGAATGGAGTGCCCTTCTTCGCAGTGTCCAAAGCCTTGAGCGCAGCATTCAGCTTCGAGCTCAATTCATTAGCCATGCTGGAGTTATACTTCTGCAAATAAGCCATGATAGACTTGGCATGCACCTCGTCGCTCTGCTGACCATAGAGGCTGTACTTGATGCTTGAGATATTGTCGTAGAAGTCATAGTAAGAACGCTGGCTGTAAGGAGATTCGATATAGTCCTCGTCTTGTCCAAGATAAGCCTGACCAATCTTCTGACCTGCCACCTCTGCACAAATATTGCTACATCCAGAAACGAGAATCGTACCCATCACGCCGCGCCAACTCTTCATTGTGCTGCCAGCCTGCGTTGCATTGATCATGTTCTCGCCATAGTAAAGGTCACCACCAGCAACCGTTGTGTTGAACTCGCATTCCTCCACGCGGTCCTGATGTTCCTTTGGTGCTTTGCTGCCCATCCAGCTCACTTCAAGCTGATAGCACTTATCGCGCAAGTCACCTGCCACGGCACAAGCAAAGACAAGTTCCTGCTCACCCGAGATATTTCTACCAGCAAATGCTTCGTCATCCTCAATTCCCTTCAGTGCAGCCAGTGTGCGGTTCTTACCATTGCGGAAGATGATGAATTCTATGCCGTGGAAACCAAGCTGCTGTTCGCCAACCAAGGCACGAGCATTGTCGATACCTCCTTCATCAAGGTCATCGAGTTCTTCCACGATTTCCGAACTGCTCAACTGCTTGGCAAGAGCCACGCGGTCCAATGGCCATGTGTCGATATGAGGGTCAATACCCCAGTCCGTAGCAGCACCATAGAGGAACGACTCACTCTGTTCCCATGCAGAACGAGCATTGATGAAAGTAGCACAAATCTTGTCAATATCACTCTGATTGAGTGAGCCTGCCCTGTACTTTTTCTTTGCATCAACCAGCTGCTCAAAGAGCACAGACGTCTGGTTAGCCAAAGAAGAGTAAATAGGGTAAATCACGTTGTTCACATACTGCTCCGTGAGTTCCTTCATGGCAGTTTGCTTTTCAGAAAGTTTACTTTCATTTTTGTCGTCATCATCACTACAAGCCGAAAAGCTTGTGCCCAATGCAATCACGCTTGCAAAGAGCATCGCATACTTAAGAATCTTTTTCATTTTGTGTTAATTTATAATAGGATTAATAGTAGTTTTTTAACATGATTAGTATTGGCATTGCTGTTTCCAGCTCCTTCACTTTTCACTTCTCACTTTTCACTTTTACCTCTTCATTCTACTCCCCTCGCCCTTCGGAGAGGGGTTGGGGGTGAGGCTTTCTTTTTTTACTTACAAAAACCATCCCTCATAAGCAATCCCCACATTGATGCTTGGCTCGTTATTGTAAGGGCTCTTGAGGATTCTCTTGCTCCAGTCCGCCTTCACGGCAATCTGACGAATAGGATAATAATTCACACCCACCGCAATGCGATTCACATTCGTGTAGTCGAACTGCTCCTTGTTCTTCGCAGGGATATAGCTGTCGTAGTATTCATACCTTCCAAAGACATACATCTTCTGCTGCTTCTGCCGCATCTTCTCCATCAGCGAGAACACATCATATCCCGCCTCGATGCCTATGCTCACAGCGTTCTTACCCACCATGGCACTCTTCACAGGCGAATTGCTGGCATGTGCCTTCGCGTCCTTGATGATATTGATTTTATCCACATCGCTCAAATTGCCATAGTCTGCCTGACCTCTCACAATCCAGTTCCAGCGGTTCAGCGTCATGTCGATAGACCCCACAACCACCGTTCCTTTCACCTTGTCGTATGGCTTCCCATCGCCCTGAATATCATTAGGGAAAGTGTTATGCACCGAATTGCCCACATATCCGCTCAATCCGAATCGCAAGCCTTTCATCGCATAGAAATCCACTCTCGCAGCAGCTCCCATCTGGTTGGCAGGCTTGAACTCGAAAGGAGAACCCGCACCATGATGAATCCACTTGTCACGATTGAAAAGCATGGCATTCAGTCCTGCCACCACATCCACCTCATAGCGGAACTTACCACTGCGTCCCCAGAAGGCGATACCCGTGTCGTGCCATGTGGAAGGAAGAATCGTGTTCTCTCCCTCAGGACGATACACCGTGAAATAGTTCAGCGGCTCATGGTAGGCATTGTTCAAACCAACTGGCACGATGATGTGTCCTGCCTTCACATTGGCTGCCCTGCCGAAAACGATGATGTGTCCTGCCTTCACATTGGCTGCCCTGCCGAAAGACTTCTGAATCCAGAACTGCTCCAGTTCCACTTCGCCACCCTTCTCCTGTTCATATTCCCATTCAGCAGCCTCATCAGCTTCGTTTTCGATGGCACTACCCGTACCTGTATGTTCAAACTCAATCTCTGTGCCCATCGTCCAGCCCTTGCCGAAGTCATAGCCCAGATAAATCACTGCATGAGGAATGTCGAACTGCCCATGACTTGGGTCGTTCTTATAGTTGGAAGGCGTGCTATATCGATTCACATGGTCGCTATAGAACATGCGAGAAAGTGCCACTTCTCCATATCCACCCAAACTCAGTCGGTTACCCTTCACGTGCTGCATCACACTATCCGCAGCCACCTCTTGTGCCTCTGCATCCGATGCCACTCCAGCACCCGCCAAGCACAACATAGTTAATAAAATCGTCGTTCTATTCATTGTATAATAACAGAGTTATGCATCTTAAACTCGCTGCAAAGTTAGCACATTTCGCTCCCTCAACGCAATACTCAAATCGGGGTAAATTTTCTTCCTCAACCCTCAAAACACGTGATTCGTACCCTCTCTTTTAAGTATTTGCCACACCTAAATCATCAGTTTATACAAGAAAAATTCGTCGTATTCCATTATAAATTACTATCTTTGCACTCGATTTTGCTAAATGATGGCAAACTCAAAACACGTACAAAACAATTGTCGAACAAGTGATTACCAAAAATCTTCACA
>OMTC01000319.1 GCA_900313845.1 uncultured Prevotellaceae bacterium | reverse complement strand
GTCCTTGTTCTGTGAGCCAGAAGGCTGCTGAGGCTGCTTGGAATGGTCCTCAGGATTGTGTCGAGGAAATGCGTCAGGCATTTGAGCGTCGCAAGAACCTCATCGTGAAATTGACCAAGGAAGTGCCAGGACTTGAAGTGAACGACCCTCAAGGTGCTTTCTATCTTTTCCCTAAGTGTTCTTCGTACTTTGGCAAGAAAGATGGTGACCGTGTCATCAACAACTCAACAGACCTTGCCATGTACCTTCTTGAAGTAGGACATGTGGCAACTGTAGGCGGTGATGCTTTTGGTTCTCCAGAATGTTTCCGCATGAGCTATGCTACCAGCGATGAGAATATCGTTGAGGCTATTCGCAGAATCAAAGAGACACTCGCAAGATTGAAGTAAATTCCAAAAGGCATAATAGCTTGAGAAGTTTTAGAGTTATTGATAGCTTAGATTATTTCAACGATAGGCTCTGAGGCTTCTTAGCATTTTTGCTGACAACATTATATCATAGGCTCCTTAGTTATTTGGGGAGCCTATGTTTTTTTGGCGTTACCCATAAAAAAAGTTGAACTACTTTCTCAAGCAGCTCAACCAACAGAAAACGAATTTTCCTTTCTGAAATTAATTTTACGAAAATATATATAAATAATCAAATTGAGATCTGTATTGTTCACTGACTCACGTCATGTCTGAACACTTATTTCATTGCAAAGATATTCGTTTTTTTTCTTTCTTACTATAAAAACTATAGATTGTTTGTGTCAACACTTTGTTTGATTATGACAAGCAAAGATTGTGGATGGAAAACGCACTTGATTTTTTAATTTGTAACATTTTAGAAAATAGAAAATGTTACAAATCCTAAAACTTTCCTCTTGGGGAAAGCTTTGATTTGTAACATTTCTTCCGATGGCTTCAACTAAATTTGTCGAGTTGAAGCTACTTGTATGATACAAAAGCTATTTGGTTGGAGCTGCTATCAATTTCACTTCAGAGTTCAACCCCGATGGCATAGGAGTCCAAGTGTCGTACAAGTTTTTCTTGTAGTTGAGGTCAACCACATTGATTTCCTTGAATTTTCTCCAAACCACACCATCACGATCCAACTTTGCAATGCGGTTAGCAGGGAGATTCGTAACAAAGACTTCGAGTGTGTTTGTTCCTTTCTTCAGATATTTGGTAACGTCACAACGGAAAGGAACAGCGAAGAGTGTAGCCACTTCTTGCCCGTTGAGAACAACGCGGGCAGACTCACGAACATCTCCGAGGTCGAGGATGTAGTGAAGGTCTTTTCCGTATTCTTTCAGCAGTTGCTTGTTGGCTTTAGTGATGTCCTTTAGCTTGAAAGTCGTGGCATAGCGACCCGTAGCCATCGTGTTGTTCAGAGTCTCGTTATTGAGCGAAGTCCACGATGTGGGTTGAGTCATTGTGAAAGTTTCCGTAATGGCTTGAGGAGCAGCTTGAGGGAAGGTGAGTGTCCAATGATTGAGGGCAAAGGCATTCTGACTATCCATCTGCTTCTTATTATAATAGGTATAGTCAGTAAATTTCTCTGTGTTGCTCTGATTGAAGGTACGGAGGATGACGCTTTCGCCGCTGGCAAGTTGGATGCGCACTTTCTTTCCTTGCACTTGTGCCTTTCCGATTTCGCCTGTCATAGGATTGTAAAGAACAGCATTCGTGAAATTCACACCCAGTTCCACGAAGCTATCCACATCTTTTCCTTGCAAGTTCGAGATGAAATAGTGATACCCGCCCTCGTTGCTGCGACGAATACATGAGAGCCCTTCGTTATTACGCATCGATTCGCGTCTGCCGCCTGCTGCTTGAAGCGCTTCCTCGTAGGTTTTGACAAGGATGGCTTTGCCCTTCAGTGCATTGAGGGTGTTCTTGAATGCTGTGTTTTCTATTTCCACATCCATGCCGAACACTCGTCCAAATCCTGGCATCGAAGAAGGATAGTTCGACACGAAGATTATCTTCACGTTGTTTTGTGCCAACTTCAGTAGTTGTTCTACGGATTCAAGCGGCATGAACTGAACGTCTGGAATGATGATGGCAGAGTAATTACCTGCATTCTTCATTTTCAGACCATTGCTCGATGGTTCCGCATTGAAGAGATAGCGGTCGGAAATGTAGTCCACGTCGTAGCCATGCTGGATGATACTCTGGATGGTTTTAATAAACTTCGGAGCACGCTTATCCATGGAATGAATGTCGAACAAAGCGATGCGATTTGGCTGTTCGTATATCATGTCGTAGAATGGCAGATAAACGAGAAAGTCGTTGTCGGGTTGTCCCCATTGCAGGAACGACTGGCAGCGCTGGATGTACTGGCTGAATGCAGGTAAATCCTTCCACTGAGGGTTGTTTGGAGTCATATCGACCGAAGCGTAGAATCGCCAACCTGGCCATTCGGCATCCTGTGGAGAGTAGCAAGAACCGTGGAAGAACACATGGTTTACGCCAGCCACGAACATCAAGTCGATGTCGGGTTTGCATTGCGAGAGCGAAGTGCGGAAATGCTCGGTGAGCCAAGTGAAAGTCTCGGAACTTGTGTATTTCTTTCCTGCGATGTGTGCTCCCGAAGAAGCGTATTTCAGCATCGAAATGTCGGAGTAATTGGGCTTTGTGAAACCTGGGTCGGTGCGGAGACCTTTGATTTTGAAGTCGGAGAGTCCAAAGCCCTCGCATTCAGGAATATCTACTTCGGCGTAGAGGTCGATGAGGTTGGCAGGTGAACCATGCGCCTGATTGCGGGTGATGGCTCCACTCTTGTGTGCCCATTCCGTCCACTGCGTCGTGAAATTCTCCAAAAGCAGTTCTCCCATTGTCTCTCGGTAGTCGCTGAGAACGCGTTTGGCTTGGTCTGTTCGCTCAGCATCAGGCATGAGGAAGAGGTCGAACACATCTTCCAGGCAGTAGCCACGACGCTTGTTGAATTCTTCGAGGAGCGATGGCGTCCAGTCTGCCCCATACACTTC
>OMTC01000016.1 GCA_900313845.1 uncultured Prevotellaceae bacterium | reverse complement strand
AACTTGCCGAGATTGAAAATCGTGCTTGTCCAGGATGTGGTTGCTGCTCTGGTATGTTCACAGCTAACTCGATGAATTCCTTGACAGAAGCTATCGGTTTGTCTCTTCCTGGCAATGGAACAATTCTCGCAACTCATGTGAATCGTAAGGAATTGATGAAGCAGGCAGCACGTCAGATTGTGAAGAATGCTTTGGCATATTATGAAGATGGAGACGAAAGCGTTCTTCCTCGCAACATTGCTACACGTGATGCCTTCCTCAATGCCATGTCTCTCGATATTGCCATGGGTGGCTCCACCAATACAATTCTTCATTTGCTGGCTGTTGCACAGGAAGCAGGCGCAGATTTCAAGATGTCTGATATCGACAGATTGAGCCGTAAAGTGCCTTGCCTTTGCAAGTTGGCACCAAATACACAGAAATATAGTGTGCAAGAGTGTGGCCGTGCTGGTGGTATTCTTGGCATCCTTGGCGAATTGGCAAAGGGTGGATTACTCCAGACTGATGTGAAGCGTGTGGATGGTGCTACTCTTGCTGAGGACATTGAAAAATACTCTATCTTGAAGGAGCAGATTGACCCAGAGGCACAGCGTATTTATGAGAGTGCTCCAGCTGGTGTGTTCTGCAACAAGCTCGGTGTGCAGGATACGAAATGGGAAAGCCTTGACTGCGACCGTGCCAACGGATGTATTCGTGACATAGAACATGCTTACACTAAGGATGGTGGCTTGGCTGTTCTCTTTGGAAACATTGCACAGGACGGATGCGTTGTGAAGACAGCAGGTGTGGATGAAAGCATCTGGCACTTTGAAGGTCCTGCTAAGGTGTTTGACTCTCAAGAAGACGCTTGTGAGGGTATCCTTGGCGGTAAAGTACAGAAGGGCGATGTAGTCGTCATCACGCACGAAGGTCCTAAGGGTGGACCTGGTATGCAGGAAATGCTTTATCCAACCAGCTACATCAAGTCGATGCACATGGGCAAGGAGTGCGCTCTTATTACGGATGGTCGATTCTCTGGCGGTACTTCAGGTTTGTCCATTGGACACATCTCTCCAGAGGCTGCTTCGGGAGGCAATATCGGTAAGTTGGTTGATGGCGACATCATCGTTATCGATATTCCAAGCCGCACCATCAACGTGAAACTCTCGGACGAAGAGTTGGCAGCGCGTCCTCAACAGCCACTAAAGCGTAATCGCGTGGTAAGCAAGTCGCTGAAGGCATACGCACAGAGTGTGAGCTCAGCTGATAAGGGTGGCGTGAGAATCATTGAATGATATTCTATTTATTTCAGATAATAAGATAATATCCATACATTAAGAAATCTGTATATATGGCAGAAAGAATTTCAGGTGCAGAGGCGCTGATGCGCTCATTGGTAAACGAAGGCGTAGAGACGCTATTCGGTTATCCAGGTGGAGCTATCATGCCTGTTTACGATGCACTTTACGACTATCGAGATAGACTCAACCACATTTTGGTTCGCCATGAGCAAGGTGCAGTACATGCTGCACAAGGTTTTGCACGAGTAAGTGGAAAAGTGGGTTGCGCTATTGTTACCAGTGGACCTGGTGCTACCAATACCGTTACTGGTATTGCAGACGCAATGATTGACTCCACGCCAATGGTAGTGATTTGTGGACAGGTGGGAACATCCCTTCTGGGTACAGATGCATTCCAAGAGGTCGATGTGGTAGGTGTCACTTCTCCTATTTCGAAATGGAGTTATCAGATACGTCGTGCAGAAGATGTGGCTTGGGCTGTGTCGCGTGCTTTCTATATTGCCAAGAGTGGACGTCCAGGACCTGTGGTTCTCGACTTTGCCAAGAATGCACAGACTGCCATGGTGGATTATGAGCCTGCCAAGGTGGATTTCATTCGTTCTTATCAGCCTATTCCTCCGATGGACAATGACGTTATCAAGAAAGCTGCCCAGATGATCAATGAATCGGTAAAACCTTTTGTTTTGGTAGGTCAGGGTGTAGAACTTGGTGATGCACGTGAGGAGTTGAAAGAATTCCTTGAGAAAGCTCAAATGCCTGCTGGTTGCACGCTGCTCGGTCTTTCTGCGCTGCCTTCGGACCATCCATTGAACATGGGTATGCTCGGTATGCATGGAAATTTGGGCCCTAATGTGATGACGAATCAGTGTGATTTGCTCATTGCAGTGGGTATGCGTTTTGACGACCGAGTGACAGGAAATCTGAAGACTTACGCTAAACAAGCCAAGATAATTCACTTCGATATTGACCCTTCTGAGATTGATAAAAATGTGAAGGTGGATTTGGCTGTATTGGGTGATTGTAAGCAAACCCTTGCTGCTGTGACAGAATTGTTGGATGAAACCACTCATCAGAGTTGGATTGATGGTTTCAAGCCATACGCAGAGAAGGAGTATAATAAAGTGATAGATAAGGCTATTCATCCAAAGTCTGGGGCTCTGCTCATGGGCGAAGTGGTTCGCAAGGTGAGTGAGGCTTCGAATAATGAAGCAATCCTCGTAACGGATGTGGGTCAGAATCAGATGTTTGGATGTCGTTATTTCAAATTCACAAAGGGACGCAGTGTTGTTACCTCAGGTGGATGCGGCACAATGGGATTTGGACTTCCTGCTGCTATCGGTGCCACTTTCGGTGCTCCAGAGCGTACGGTGTGTCTGTTCTGTGGTGATGGTGGTCTTCAGATGACGATTCAGGAATTGGGTACCATCATGGAACAAGGTGCTCCTGTGAAGATTATCTTGCTGAATAACAGCTATCTTGGCAATGTGCGCCAATGGCAGGCTATGTTCTTCAATCATAGATATTCATTCACACCAATGATGAATCCTGATTACGAGTTGATTGCAAAGGCTTACGGCATTCCTGCTAAGACGGTGGTAGAGCGTAAGGATTTGGATGCTGCTATCAAGGAAATGCTCTCGACGGATGGTCCATATTTGTTGCAGTGTGCAGTGCTTGAAGAGGACAACGTTTTGCCTATGACTCCTCCTGGAGCCAATGTGGATTGTATGATGCTTGAAGTGTAACCCTTAGAAAAAGAGACATTTGACATGAATAATAATGTGAATCAAAATACAGATTGCTCCACATGTGGAAAATGTGCTGATACTGAGGAAACTCAGAAACAGATGCAACAGGAAACATCGAAGCGAGCAAAACTCAGCAATGTGGATGCCAATGGAAATCCGCTCTACACATTCTTGATTTATTCTGAGAATACTCCAGGTTTGCTGAGCCAGATTACTGCTGTTTATACGCGTCGTCAGGTGAATATCGAAAGTCTGAATGTTTGTGCTTCATCTACTCCAGGTGTGCATAAATTCACTGTAACGAGCTATTGCACAGAAGAGATGGCTAAGATGCTCACCAAGCAGATGGAAAAGCGCATCGAAGTGCTCCGAGCAAGCTATTACACCGACGATGAGATTTTCATCTTGGAAACCTCTCTCATCAAGATTTCCACACCAAGAATGTTGGAGGAAAGGAATGTAGGTAGAATTGTGCGTATGCATAATGCCCATATCGTTGAAGTGAATCCTACTTACGCAACTGTGGAAAAAACTGGTATCACAGCAGATATTCTTTCACTTTATGATAATCTCAATCAGTTGGGTGTTGTGTTGCAGTTTGTTCGTTCCGGACGTATTGCCATCACGAAGAGTAGGGTAGAGCATCTTGATGAATATCTGGCAGAACGTGAGCGTGAGCGTCAGAATGAACTTTAATTCTTGCATTCTAAGCAGGATGGATAGTAAATAAGAAGTTGAAAGATTGAATGCAGAAATTAGAAAGAAATCCCATTATTGTTGATCCATTCAATACGGATTTTGCAAAACGTTGGAGTTGGACAACATTGGGTAAGGCACTGCTCAATGCAGCGGAAAACCATGCCAAGGCACGTGGATTCGGAATGATGAATCTCAATGATGTGAACTACACTTGGGTGCTCTCTCGGCTCACCATTGAGATGGAGGAAATGCCTTCAGTGTATGAAAAGATTGAGGTTTGCACATGGATTGAAAACATCTATCGACTTTTCACGAATCGTAATTTTTCCATTGTAGGAGCTGATGACAAAGCATACGGATATGCACGCAGCATTTGGGCAATGATTAATTACGACACACGTCAGCCTGCCAATCTGGAAAGTATAGAAGGATACAAATTCGAACCATATCTTGCTCCCGAAATTCCATGTCCTATTGAAAAGCAGGGTAGGGTGAGACCTCTCGATGCAGATAATTTTGTGAAGATGATTGATACGGAGTATTCCGACATCGATATGAATGGGCATGTGAATAGCATCAAGTATCTTGAGCATATCATGGATTTGTTTCCTATCGAAGCTTATCAGAATGGCAGAAACTTGAAGCGTATAGAACTTGCCTATATGGCAGAGAGTTATTATGGCGACAAACTCCTTCTCTATAAGCGTGATGTGGATGATAACACTTTCGATGTAGAAGTGCGAAAGCTGAAAAAAGAAGATGTTGAGGCGGGTGATTTAAGCTTTGACGAATATCAACAGAGAAGCGAAACAATTCTAAGAAGTAGCCTTGTATTTCAATAAATTGTAAGTAAATTATCCATATTTGCGAGAAATTGATTATCTTTGCAAAGAATTTGATTTTTAAGGCAAAAAGTTAGTTCAACACATATAAATTTTTATTTAAAATGGCAAAAATGAATTTTGGTGGCGTTATCGAAGAGGTAATGACACGTGAAGAGTTCCCATTGGAGAAAGCTCGTGAAGTATTGAAGAACGAGACTATCGCCGTTTTGGGTTATGGTGTTCAGGGTCCTGGTCAGGCTTGTAACCTTCGTGACAATGGCTTCAACGTAATCGTTGGTCAGCGTCAGGGTAAGACTTACGATAAGGCAGTTGCTGACGGATGGGTACCTGGTGAAACTCTCTTCTCTCTGGAAGAGGCAGCTGAAAAGGGTACAATCGTTTGTCTTCTTCTTTCGGATGCAGCTCAGATGCAGCTTTGGCCATCAATCAAGCCTCACCTCACAGCAGGTAAGACTCTCTATTTCTCACACGGTTTTGCAATCACTTGGAACGATCGCACAGGTGTAGTTCCACCAAAGGACATTGATGTTATCATGGTGGCTCCTAAGGGTTCGGGTACATCTCTTCGTACCATGTTCCTCGAAGGTCGTGGATTGAATTCTTCATACGCAGTTTATCAGGATGCTTCAGGTCATGCACTCGAGAAGGTGCTTGCCTTTGGTATCGGTATTGGTTCTGGATATTTGTTCGAAACTACATTCAAGCGCGAGGCAACTTCCGACCTCACTGGTGAGCGTGGTTCTTTGATGGGTGCTATCCAGGGTTTGCTCCTTGCACAGTACGAAGTGCTCCGTGAGAATGGACACACTCCATCTGAGGCTTTCAATGAAACTGTTGAAGAGCTCACTCAGTCGCTGATGCCTCTCTTCGCAAAGAACGGTATGGACTGGATGTACGCTAACTGCTCTACTACAGCTCAGCGTGGTGCTCTCGACTGGATGGGTCCTTTCCACGATGCTATTAAGCCTGTTGTTGAGAAGCTCTATCACAGTGTAGTAACTGGTAACGAGGCTCAGATTTCTATCGATGCAAACTCAAAGCCAGACTATCGCGTAGGTCTCGAGAAAGAACTCAAAGCATTGCGCGAGAGCGAAATGTGGCGCACTGGTGAAGTAGTTCGTAAGCTTCGTCCTGAAAACGACTAATATCCTTACGTATTCAATAATTAAGTTAAGAGAATGTGTCTATTTTAAGATGCATTCTCTTCTTTTTTGTATATAGCATTATGAGAATGGGGCAGTACTCCTACGCTATTGGGGATTGACTCTTATGCTATTGGGGACGTACTTCTACGTTATAGGGGATTGACGAAAACTTTATAGGGGACAAACTCGAGTTAATCCCCTATAAAAATTTAGTCGTGTCCCTATAACGTTTTAGTCGTGTTGGTGTAGCGTTTTAGTTGTGTTGGTGTAGCTTAGTTAGATTGAAGGTATTGGGCTAACATTTCGGCGCAGCGCTCTCCATCTATACCTGCTGATACGATTCCGCCTGCATAGCCTGCTCCCTCTCCGCATGGGAAAAGTCCTTGCAAACGGATATGTTGTAAGGTTTCTCTATCACGCAGGATTCGGACAGGGGAACTGGTTCGCGTTTCCACTCCAATCATGGTGGCTTCATTCGTGAGAAATCCATGAGAGGATTTTCCGAAATTTAAGAAACCTTGTTTGAGACGGGAAGTGATGAATTGAGGCATCCAAAAATGTATAGGTGTGGAGATTAGTCCCGCTGCATAAGAGGTGTTTGGCAAATCGTAGGAAAGGCGTCGATTCACAAAATCCGACATGCGCTGAGCTGGTGCTGTTTGACGTCGATTTCCTTGAATCCAAGCAATGCGTTCCAAATATTCTTGGAATTCCATCATTGCAAGTGGAGACTTCAAGTCCTGAATCGTACCTTTTTCCATGAGAGTAGGGTCAGCAAGGTCTTCTGCATGTAGTTCCACCACCATTCCACTATTGCTCCAAGGAGAATTTCGCTGAGAGGGGGACATGCCATTTACCACAATTTGTTCAGGTCCACTTGCCGCAGGAACGACAATACCACCAGGACACATGCAAAAACTATAGACTCCGCGTCCTTCCACCTGAGTCACGAAGGAATATTCGGCAGTAGGAAGATATTTCCCAAATCTTTTGCTTCGATTTCTATGTTATTGGCATGGAGCCAACGATACACATCGCGTGCAGAATGGCCTGTGGCAAGAATGATGGCAGAAGCATGGATTTCTCCATTCTTTTGCAAATGGCTCGATTCATCCGAACACTCATATCTAATTCCTTTTACTTTCTCTCCCTCTATCAGAATATCTGTCATTTTGGTTTGGAAATGTACTTCTCCTCCACAACGAATAATGGTGTTTCGCATGGCTTCAATCACTCGGGGAAGTTTGTCTGTTCCGATGTGAGGATGCGCATCAATGAGAATTGATGTGGAAGCACCATGCTGGCAGAACACATTGAGAATCTTATCCACATTTCCTCGCTTTTTGCTGCGCGTGTAGAGTTTTCCATCCGAAAACGCACCAGCACCACCTTCTCCAAAACTATAATTCGATTCAGGATTCACCAAATGCTCGCGAGAAATCTTTGCAATGTCCTTTCTTCGTGTATGAACATCTTTCCCTCGTTCTACTACGATAGGACGAATGCCCAATTCAATCAAGCGAAGTGCTGCAAATAATCCTCCAGGACCTGCACCCACAACAATAGCTTCAGTGTGTCCCTCCACATTTTGATATTCTGTGCGGATAAATTCCTCATCCTCAGGCTGTTCGTTCAAGTAGACTCGAACTTTCAAATTGACATAGATAGTGCGCTGCCGTGCATCAATGCTACGTTTCAGCACTCTAACGTGAGTGATGTCCTTGGGATTGATACCTTTATCAGTGACGAGAAAGCGAGAGATGGATTCCTCACTGGCTGCCTGCTCTGGCAGAATACGGATTTGATATTCTTGAATCATGAGGGGATTTACGGATTTGAGAATTGACGATGAAGCGATTTATAGATGCAAAGGTAAGGTTTTTATTCGATAATTTGGCAATGAGAAGATTTCTTTCTATTTTTGTGAGAAATATTTTTAAGTCTTTTAATATTGGATAATCATGAAAGAAGTGGTGATGTTCCTTCGTCAATTGAAGGCGAATAACAATAAAGAATGGTTTACGGAGCATAAAGCAGAGTACCAATCCGTCCAAGCAAAATTCAATGCGTTTTGTGAAGAGTTGATTCATCGGATTGAAGGATTCGACCCATCGGTGCGAGGATTGACACTGAAGGATTGTACCTACCGCATTTACAGAGATTTGCGCTTCTCTAAGGATAAATCTCCTTATAAGACTCACATGGGTGTATATGTTTGTCGAGGAGGCAAGAAGTCGGGGTATTCAGGCTATTATTTCCATGTGGCAGCAGGTAATGAAACGGACGAAATCATGAATTCACACATATTGGCAGTGGGAGATTATTGTTTCGAGCCTAAGGTATTGAAAACGATACGTGAGGATATTGTGAATGGAGATGGCGATTTCGATGATATTGTTCGAAATCAATTAGATGCTCGATTGAAGTTTAGTGAAGCGGACAAATTGAAGAGAGTGCCTCAAGGATTCCCTGCTGATTCTCCTTGGGCTGAGTATCTCAAACTCAAAGTCTTTTGTCCTGTTTTTGAGCCAGACGATTCATTTGTCTTTGATAAGAATCTATGTGCCAACGTGGCAGAAATCTTCAAGACGGGAAAACCTTTCTTGGATTTTGTGAATCGTGCTATCGATTACGTGAGAGAAGAGATGTGAATCAGGGATTTATAGGATTATTTTGGATTCTTCATTCTACTCACATCACTTTATCATTTTTGTCAAGGATTTAAAGGATTAAAAGGATTCTTGAAAAGAGAAAAGTGAAAATGCGTATAAAATGAAAAAGCCTTCTGCAAATGGATGCGGAAGGCTTTACTATTTTAGATAAACTGCTGAGATTTAGAAATCTGCAGTCTTTGGAGTGCGTGGGAAAGGAATAACATCGCGTATGTTCTGCATGCCTGTTACGAAGAGGATGAGACGCTCGAAACCAAGTCCGAAACCACCATGAGGACAAGTGCCGTACTTACGAGTATCGAGATACCACCACATATCCTTCATAGGAATCTGACGTTCCTCGATTTCGCCCATCAACTTGTCGTAGTTCTCTTCACGAACAGAACCACCAATGATTTCGCCAATCTGAGGGAAGAGTACGTCGGTACCTTGAACCGTCTTTCCATCCTCGTTAATCTTCATGTAGAATGCCTTGATTTCCTTTGGATAGTCGGTCATGATGACAGGCTTCTTGAAGTGTTCCTCCACGAGGTAGCGCTCATGCTCGCTGGCGAGGTCGCATCCCCAATAAACTGGGAATTCGAACTTCTTCTTGCCGCTTGCAATGGCTTCTTCCAGAATCTTGATTCCTTCAGTGTAAGGAAGACGAACGAAATCTGTGCTAACTACTGAATTGAGACGCTCGAGGAGAGTCTTGTCAATCATCTTATTGAGGAACTCGAGGTCGTCCTTGCAATTATCGAGAGCCCACTGCACACAATACTTGATGAATTCCTCTTCGAGGTCCATGAGGTCCTGCAAGTCGATGAAAGCAACTTCAGGTTCAATCATCCAGAACTCTGCCAAGTGGCGAGGCGTGTTGGAATTCTCAGCACGGAATGTAGGACCGAAAGTGTAAATCTGTCCGAGTGCTGTGGCACCCAATTCACCCTCGAGTTGTCCGCTCACTGTGAGGGAAGTGCTCTTGCCGAAGAAATCATCATCATATATGATGCTTCCGTTTTCATCCTTCTTCAGGTCGTAAAGGTTCTTGGTAGTAACCTGGAACATCTGACCTGCTCCTTCGCAATCGCTTGCTGTGATGATAGGAGAGTGGAAATAGAAAAATCCTCTATCGTGGAAGAACTTATGGATGGCAATTGCCATGTTGTGACGAATGCGGAAAACAGCACCAAATGTGTTGGTACGCAGGCGGAGATGAGCATGCTGACGCATAAACTCAAAGCTCTGTCCTTTCTTCTGCATTGGGTAATCGCTTGGACAGGTGCCAAGTACCTCTATTTCGGTAGCTTGGATTTCACTTGCCTGGCCTTCACCGGGACTCTTCACGAGTATTCCATTCACACTGAGACAAGCGCCTGTGGTGATGAGTTTGAACATTTCCTCATCGAATTTCTCTACATCGGCAACAATCTGCACGTTCTTGATGATGGACCCATCATTGAGTGCTATGAAGTTTACGGATTTTGAACTACGCTTGGAGCGTACCCATCCCTTCACGTTTACAATTGTGCCATAGTCCTCGCGCTTGAGAACATCAACAATTTTTGTTCTACGAATCTTTTCCATTATTATGTTTATTATTCAAAAGAGCCCATGTGGAGCATAGCAACTTCTTGCTCTGTGAGATAGCGCCAGTCGCCACGCTTGAGTCCCTTCTTTGTGAGACCTGCGAACATTACGCGGTCGAGTTTCAATACACGGTAACCCAGTGATTCAAAAATACGGCGCACGATGCGGTTCTTGCCAGAGTGGATTTCAATACCCACCTGCTTCTTGTCGGTATCAGAAGCATAGCTGATAGCATCTGCATGCACTTCGCCATCCTCCAGCGTGATACCATCTGCAATCTGCTTCAAATCTGCTGCTGTTGCATTGTGGTCGAGATATACATGGTAAATCTTCTTCTTGAGGAACTTAGGGTGAGTGAGCTTACTTGCCAAGTCGCCATCGTTGGTGAAGAGAAGAACACCTGTTGTGTTGCGGTCGAGACGGCCTACAGGATAGATTCTTTCGCGACATGCATCCTTCACGAGTTCCATCACAGTTTTGCGCTGCTGAGGATCATCACTTGTGGTTACATAGTCCTTTGGCTTGTTGAGAATCACATAAACTTTCTTTTCGAGGGTAACGAGTTGGTCGTGGAAATGGATTGTATCGGTACGCTGAACCTTTGTTCCGAGTTCTGTAACGATTTCGCCGTTTACCTTCACCACACCTGCCTGAATGAACTGGTCTGCCTCGCGACGAGAGCAAACTCCTGCATTTGCAAGAAACTTGTTCAAGCGGATTGGTGCATCTGGGTCCTCGATATATTCCTTATATTCAATACGTTTTTTCTGAGAGTACTTGGCATTTGGATTGTAGCCACCTCCGCGCTGCTTGAAGCCTTGATTGCGCTGGTTGTTGTAGCCGCCACCGAATCCACCGCCACGTTGGTTGTTGTAGCCACCACCGCGCTGGTTGTTGTAGCCTCCGCGCTGATTGTTGTAGCCACCACGTTGACCTCCGAAGTTGCCTCCGCGCTGATTGTTGTAGCCACCACGTTGGTTGTATCCACCGCCATTGTTATATCCACCACGCTGGTTGTAACCTCCGTCATTGTTGCCTTGACGATAGCCCTGGGAGAAGCTGTTCTGACGTGGACGATAACCTCCCTGGTCGTCATAGCCATTTCCGCCAAAACCACCACGGTTGTTATTGTACTGAGGACGCTGTCCATATCCTCCGTTGTTTCCATTGTTCCTTCCAAATCCTTCTGGACGGAAACCCTGCTGATTGTTGTTATTGTATCCACGCTCTGAACTATTGAAACGTGGACGACGTGGACGTTCGCCATTTCCACCATTTGTGTTGAAACGAGGGCGCTGGCCTCCATTTCCTTCACGGTTGAATGAGCGATAACCTTCACGACCACCCTCATTTTCTTTATTATCTGCAGAAGGGTTATTGTTCTGCCATTCTTCTAATTCACTCATAGTTTAAAAATGTTTAATTCTTTGAAATTAATGGATTGATAAATAATTATTTAGTTAAACACATTTCTGCCATCCTCTCGGATGGAAAAAGTAATTTAAATATAATCGTTTTGATAAATTCTTGGAGAGTTTAAGAGTTTAGTGTAGAATGCTTATAGTAGCACTGTATTGTTGTAGCACTGTATTGTTGTAACACTGTATTGTTGTAACACTGTAACATTGTAACACTGTAACGTTGTAACAAAAAATTTGATTAGATACCAGTGTAAGTGTGTGGAGTGATAGCTCGAAGTTCTGCTTTCACGCTTTCAGAAACGTCAAGTCCCTCGATGAAATTGCGGATGCTATCTTCTGTGATAGCGGAATTGGTACGTGTCAGCGCCTTCAGAGCTTCGTAAGGATGAGGATAAGCCTCACGTCGTAGAACTGTTTGGATGGCTTCAGCACACACAGCCCAGCAGTTGTCCAAATCGCGATTGATAGCATCTTGATTCAGGAGCAGTTTGCGAAGTCCTTTCAGCGTGCTCTGGATGGAAATAAGCATGTGCCCCATAGGAACACCAACGTTGCGAAGCACGGTGGAATCTGTCAAATCACGCTGCAAACGGCTTACAGGAAGTTTCTGAGCCAAGTGTGCGAGGATTGCATTTGCCATGCCGAGGTTTCCTTCCGAATTCTCGAAATCGATTGGATTCACCTTGTGAGGCATTGCACTTGAGCCCACTTCGCCAGCTTTGATTTTCTGCTTGAAATATTCCATGGAAACATACATCCAGAAGTCGCGGTCCAAGTCAATAATGATGGTGTTGATGCGACGCATGGCATCGAAAATAGCACCAAGATTATCATAGTTTGAAATCTGAGTAGTCCATTGTTCGCGTTCCAAACCCAATTTCTCGCTTACGAATTTGTTTCCAAATGCCTTCCAATCATATTGAGGATAAGCCACGTGATGCGCATTGTAGTTTCCTGTTGCTCCACCAAATTTTGCTGTGATTTTGCAGGCTTTCAGTAGCTGCAGTTGCTCCGTGAGTCGATACACATACACCATCACTTCCTTGCCGAGTCGAGTAGGGGATGCAGGCTGTCCGTGAGTCTTTGCCAGCATAGGAATGTCTTTCCATTCGTCAGCATATTCCTGCAGTTGCTGGATGAGCTCCTCGATTTGTGGATAATACACCTCCTGGAGTGCATCCTTGATGGAGAGAGGAACAGAAGTGTTGTTGATGTCTTGGCTTGTCAGACCGAAGTGGATGAACTCCTTGTATTCGTCGAAATTACCAATTTTATCGAGTTCTTCCTTGATGAAATATTCCACAGCTTTCACATCGTGGTTCGTCACCTTTTCGATGTCCTTCACGCGCTGAGCATTCTCTTCCGAAAAGTTGCGGTAGATGTCTCGAAGTGTTTCAAAGAGGGAACTATCAAAAGATTCCAACTGAGGCAGTGGAAGCTCGCAAAGTGTAATAAAGTATTCGATTTCAACTCTCACGCGATACTTAATCAGTGCGTATTCAGAGAAGTATGAAGCCAAGTCCTGAGTCTTGCTTCTGTATCGACCATCAATAGGTGAAACGGCCGTAAGTGCATCAAGTTTCATTTTCTTAATCTTTTGATATAGAATAAGTGAAATAATGTATTCATCCAAAAAGTCACCTCTTTTTCCTCCATCACTGGAGAGATTTTAGTTCTTGCTATTCTACACTAATTGGATGCTGTTATCTTCTTAAATTCTTTTATATGTAGGTTGTGAAATATTGTCGAAACTCCTTCTAACGGTAGTTCTTCTTTCTATTCTTTGCAAAAATAACTCTTTTTTCGGGAATTCTTGGTGTCTTCCGACAAAAATCATCCCAAAAGCGATTCTTTTTATGACTTTTTAAGTTTCTTCTCCACTGAAGGTATGCGAAATGCAGTGTAAAGTTCGAAAACAACAAAGATGGAGAAAGGCATAAGCCACAAGGAAGTGCGGTAGAAAACAGGGCGAGTCAAGCCGAAAAATGAATAGAATCCATTCGGAGTGTTGATGAGGACGGCAGCCAGAAGAAGTACTATCGTACCAAACATGCGTTGACGATACAATCGGCGCAAATTGAAGTCTATATTCTTGTTGGTTGAAATGGCATAATCTCCTTGTTCCCCACAAATTCGCCCCACAGCAAAAAGCACTGCTCCTACGGCAAAGCACCATCCTGCCCATTGTGGAAGAAATAGCCACATGGCAGTACCTATCAGCACGATGATTTCGCCCACTTGTGCTGCCCAAAGCAACCCTTTGTTCTTGGTTTCGTTCTCCTTACTCATGATTCTTCAATTCAAAATGAATTTGGATATAACAGTATGCTGGCAATGCTCATAGCACACACCATCACTCATCCTCAATGATAAAGACATCCTCGTTGGAAGTTTTCATGAAGTATTTTTCGCGAGCCACTTTTCTCACGGCTTCCGGATCTTTCTTCAGTCGTTCCAATTCCTTGTTGTCCTTATTGAACTTTTGTCTTTGCTCTTTGATTTTCATTTGCAGTTCCGTGATTTCCACTTTTCTCTTGTAGCGTTCACGAAGGCAATGCTCACCCACGAAGCCTATCATGGCAATGAAAATACCCAAGGCTACCATGTACTTGATGGAATATTTGAATTTGGAATAGAAATTTTTCACTGCTTGATTCATAGGTTTCTTCTGAATTTGTCTTTGTGTGTGAATTGGGTCTTGTTGTCGTGTGTGGAGTGGATTCTTATCGAAAAATGAAAAAGGACTGAAACTACGTCGAGAGTCTCAATCCTGCGCTGAAGTTGAGTGTGGGCGTTGACGGATTCGAACCGCCGACCCTCTGCTTGTAAGGCAGATGCTCTGAACCAGCTGAGCTAAACGCCCTAATTATTTAGCTTTGCAAATGTACGCAGTTTTTTTGACATATCAAGTATTTATTCCTATTTTTTCATGTTTTTTTGTTGGAAGTGTTGCATAATGCTAAAATTACTCTCCAAAATGTTTAAGAAAATATAAATAGTTTTGTGGGTTGGAGTGGAAATCGTACTTTTGCGACATGATTAAATAATGTGGAAAGAAATGAAAAGTTTATTATACTCCATTGTTTCGTTGTCTTGCTTGCTCACTGCCTGTGCCAACCAATATTCCGTTAGGGGCACTTCGGCTGATACAATACTTGATGGACAAATGGCTTATATCAAGACTTTAGACAATAATGTGTATAAGGTGCTTGATTCATGCGAGGTGCTTCATGGGCAATTCCACATGTCGGGTCAACTCGATTCTCCGCTTTACGTCAATATCTTCATGGGTGAGAACAATTTCATCCCTATTGTCCTTGAAGAAGGAGAAGTGAAGATTGACATTGCCAATTCCCAAATCAAAATTGCTGGCACGCCGCTCAACGACAAGCTATACCGTTTCCTCACATCTCGCGATTCCTTGGCAATGCTTCGTGCCGAATTGCCTAAGCGAGAGAGCCAGATGTATATTGATGGATACACGCAAGATGAGATTATCGATGAATTGTCGGCTGCTGAAATGGAATATGGGCATGCTCAGGACAAATTGGAAACACAATTCATCAAGGACAATTACGACAATGTGTTAGGCACCACATGGTTTATACAGCTTTGCAATCAGGCTTTCAACATTTTCGGACATCCTACCACCACTCCTCAGATTGATGAAATCTACTTCGAAGCTCCCGAGTCCTTCAAGAATAACAAGGATGTGAAAGACTACATGAGAAAATGCGATGAGGAAGGAGCCTTGAAGAGTGAAAAATGAAAAAGCCTCACCCCCAACCCCTCTCCAAAGGGCGAGGGGAGTAGAATGAAGATTGAAAAGTTCTTCTAAACATAATAAGAGCGATGCACCAGCTGATGCACCGCTCTATTTTTTGTTGATTGGTTTTTATCTGTTCACGCTACGCAGCAATTATCCATTCATACTTAGGAGCAATTCCTCGTTGCTGATGGTGTTGTCCATATAGCGCTTCATGAGGTCCATTGCCTCCATGGAAGTCATGTCTGAAATATGCTTGCGGAGAATCCACATGCGGTTGAGAGTTGTCTGGTCTTGCAGCAATTCGTCGCGACGTGTAGAAGAAGCAATGAGATTGACAGCAGGGAACACACGCTTGTTGGAGAGTGTGCGGTCGAGCTGCAACTCCATGTTTCCTGTACCCTTGAATTCCTCGAAAATCACTTCATCCATCTTCGAGCCTGTGTCGATGAGTGCCGTAGCAACGATGGTGAGGGAACCACCACCTTCAATGTTACGTGCTGCTCCGAAGAAACGCTTAGGCTTCTGGAGTGCGTTGGCATCCACACCACCCGAAAGCACCTTACCCGATGCAGGGCTCACCGTGTTGTAAGCACGAGCAAGTCGAGTGATGGAGTCGAGGAAAATCACCACGTCGTGTCCGCATTCCACCATGCGCTTTGCCTTCTCGAGCACGAGTCCTGCAATCTTCACGTGGTTTTCTGCTGGAGCATCGAAAGTGGAAGCAATCACTTCCGCATTCACGGTGCGAGCCATATCTGTTACTTCCTCAGGACGCTCGTCGATGAGCAGCATGATGAGGTAAGCCTCTGGGTGGTTTCTTGCGATGGAGTTGGCAATGTCCTTCATGAGGAGCGTCTTACCCGTCTTTGGCTGTGCCACGATGAGAGCACGCTGTCCTTTTCCAATAGGCGAGAAGAGGTCCACGATGCGCGAGGACTGACTATCCTTTCCGTCGCCACGGCATAGTTTGAATTTCTCGTTAGGGAAGAGTGGGGTGAGGAATTCGAAAGATACTCGGTCGCGTACCACTGAAGGGTCGCATCCGTTTATCTTCAAGATGTTCACCAGCACGAAGAATTTCTCTCCATCCTTTGGAGGACGCACCGTGCCTTCTATCACATCTCCTGTCTTCAGTCCGTAGTGCTTCACTTGAGCCTGGTTCACATACACGTCGTCGGGCGAAGCCAGATAGTTGTAGTCTGAAGAGCGAAGGAATCCATAGTTGTCGATGATTTCGAGCACACCTGTGATGGTGATGATATTGCTGAAGTCGTACGCTTTCTGCTTAGGCACTTCCACAACCGGAGTCACTGGTGCCTCTGTGCGAGTCGTGTTGACAGTAGGGTTCAGATTGTTGTAGTTCTTGAAGAATTCCATCGGACTACGTCCTGTCACCACTTCTTCTGCTGGAATGTCTTCCAAAATAATGAAATCGGATTCTTCGTTGTCGTAGTTTGAGAGCATGTTGCTCGTGTCTCCAATCTTGTTGTTCATGTCGTTTTCTTGGTAATTCTCAGCATCAGCACTTGGCTCTATTCTTGCGGGTTGCACATTGCTTGCATACTCCATGCCATTTGCTGTGCTGCTTGCAGATGCCGTTCCATCCATGCTCGACATTTCCTGAATGATGAAATCCGACTCTGCTTCGTTGTTATCCTTGTTGTTATCTTCTTCTATGAAATTGAGTTGAGCTTCCTGCGCATCGCTCTTGCTTGCCAGCTCAGCCTCTTTTTCCAGTGTTTTCTTGCTTTTCTGTCCAGGCTTTCTGCCTCTTTTCTTAGGGGCCTCGGCAACTGTTTCCTCGGCTTTTTCCTCATTGCTTTCTTGAGCAGCGGCAGCCTTTTCGCTCTCTTGCGCTTGGCTCATCAATGCCTTTTCCTCGTCGGAAAGAGAGCCAAACAGTGAACTGTCCACGCTTCTCATCACGGTCTTGTCCACCTTCTTTGCCTTCTCTTGGTTGGCTGTGTAAACGCGATCCACTTTCTGGATTCGGGTGCGCTTTCTCGAAGCCGTGGATTGGGTGGTAGTTTTCTCTGCGGCAGCTTTTGCCTGCTCCTCCAGAATTTCGTACACCAAGTCTCGCTCGCCCAAGCCGTTGCTGTTGATTTTGTATTCATCAGCAATTTCGCGCAATTCATCAAGTGTCTTGCCTGTAAGTTGTTCTTTGTTGTATTGTTGCATATAATTGAATGTGTATTGATTCTAAGGGATACATTAGATAGTAATCATCACGCTGAACCCACATGATGCGGCTGACGTGCACTACATGCACATAGCACGGCGGTTCAATTCCTCATCGATGAATCTTTTCGTCTGATTGTTTTTGTTGAAAATAGATGAATATGTAAACTGTGGTACTTGCTTTGTTATCCCCATCTTCGTTTGAATATTTTCTGTGAGCAAATCTCTCACTTCAAATAACGCTTTTCAATCCCTCGAAAAGGATGCTCGCACAGGATTCAATAAACTATAAAAACGAAGTTTTTGAAATGGGTAAATTGGGGCTTTGGGAATGCCTGAAGAATTCTTCCCAAAAGAATTTTCTCTAAAAACAATGCAAAATTACGCTTTTCCCGTGAAACTACCAAGGGATAGAGCGGAAAATGCGATATTTTTTTATCTGAAGAATTGTTTGGACAGGGTTTTTGAGGGCGATGGAGAGGACTTTCACAAGTTCTTGTTGATTTCATCGATGTAGTTCAGCACATCGTCCTTGCCCATTTTCGATGTGGCACTGGTGATGAAATGCGGAGGCAGTTCTTCCCACATCTCGCCCAGCACATTCAGGTATGCCTTCACCGAGCTTTGGATTTTCTGCTTCGAAATCTTGTCTGCCTTCGTGAAGATGATGGCAAAAGGCACTCCGTTCTCTCCAAGGAACTGGAAGAAATCGAGGTCTTTCTGCTGGGGTTCGTGGCGTATGTCGATGAGGACGAAGAGGCAGGTGAGTTGTTCCCTTTCGAGCACATAGTGGCTGATGAGGTTCCACAGCTTGTCCATCTCGCGCTTGCCTCTCTGTGCAAATCCGTAGCCTGGCAAATCGACGAGGTACCACTCCTTATTTATAATAAAGTGGTTCACCAGCATGGTTTTGCCTGGAGTGGAGGACGTCATTGCCAATTTGTTTCTGCCTGTCAGCATATTGATAAGGCTCGACTTGCCCACGTTCGACCTCCCGATGAAAGCATATTCAGGAAGGTCTGTCTGAGGACACATGTCAGCTCTCGGGCTGCTGCATTGGAATTCTGCTGAATTGATAATCATATCTGTTTCTTTGGATTTTCTTTGTTAAGGGTGGGGAAGTACTTCGGTTTTATTCCATCTCGCTCAGTTCCAGCCAACGCATTTCCTTCTCGTCGAGCTCGTCTTGGAGGATGGGAAGCCGTTTCGACATCTGCGTGATTTGCTCCACGGAAAGTTTGCCGCTGCTTAGTCCTTCCTCGATGCTTCGCTTTTCCGCCTCCAGCATGGCGAGGTCCTTCTCGAGTTGCTCGAATTCCTTCTTCTCCTTGTAGCTCATCTTGCGCTTGCGCTGCGTGCCGTCGCGGTTCATGTTCTTTGTGTCGGACGCAGAGGAAGTGGGTGCATTGGTTTTCGATGCCTTCCGCATGGCTTCCTCTTCCTCCTTCTTGGCACGGTATTCGCGGTAGTTGCCAGGGAAGTCCTTCACTCGTCCATCGCCTTCGAACACGAGGAGGTGGTCCACCACTTTGTCCATGAAATAGCGGTCGTGGCTCACCACAATGAGGCATCCCTTGAACTTGGCGAGGTAGTCCTCCAAGATTTGCAGCGTGATGATGTCGAGGTCGTTGGTGGGCTCGTCGAGGATGAGGAAATTGGGGGCTTTCATCAGCACCGTGCAGAGGTAGAGTCTGCGTTTCTCGCCTCCACTGAGCTTGCCCACGTAGTTGTATTGCTGCTCGGGTTCGAAGAGGAAATGCTGCAAGAACTGACTCACGGAAAGTCGTTGCCCGTTGCCCATATCGACCACTTCGGCTATGTCGCGCACCATGTCAATCACCTTGGCATCGTCGCGGAACTC
>OMTC01000311.1 GCA_900313845.1 uncultured Prevotellaceae bacterium | reverse complement strand
AACCTTGCCACCAGCCTCGGCAGCAGTTTGGTTGGTTCACTCTATATCCTCGACGAACCCAGCATCGGTTTGCATTCCCGTGACACGCACCAACTGATTCACGTGCTCAAGGAACTACAGGCTTTGGGAAATACGGTAGTCGTGGTGGAGCACGATGAAGACATCATGCGTGCCGCCGACTACATCATCGACATCGGTCCCGACGCAGGAAGACTGGGAGGACAGGTGGTGTGGATGGGAAGCTGGGATGAAGTGAAAAATGAAAAACGAAAAGTGAAAAATGAAGGCCTCACCCCCAACCCCTCTCCAAAAGGAGAAGGGAGTGAAATCACCTCTCACACGCTGCGTTTCCTTTTGCACGAAGACACAATTCCTGTGCCGACAACTCGGAGAGCTTGGAACAACTATATAGAGGTGAAGGGAGCGAGGGAGAATAACCTGAAGGGAATTGACGTGAAGTTTCCACTCAATGTGATGACGGTGGTGACAGGTGTGAGCGGAAGTGGGAAGAGTACGTTGGTAAGGGATATTCTGTATCGCGCCTTGAAACGGAATATGGATGAGGTGACAGAACGCCCAGGACAATTCTCTTCCTTGACGGGCGACATCGACATGATTAAGAGGGTGGAATTTGTGGATCAGAATCCGATTGGCACTTCTTCACGAAGCAATCCTGTGACGTACATAGGTGCTTACGACGAAATCCGCAAACTGATGGCGAATCAGCAGTTGTCGCGACAGATGAACTACACTCCCGCCTATTTCTCTTTCAATGCAGAGGGAGGACGCTGCGAGGAATGCAAGGGTGAGGGTACGGTTACCATCGAGATGCAGTTTATGAACGACCTCGTGCTGGAGTGTGAATCCTGTCATGGAAAACGCTTCAAGAGCGATATTCTGGAGGTGAGATTCGAAGGGGTGAATATCTACGAGATACTGAACATGACTGTGAACCAGGCTGTGGAATTCTTCACGAAGCACAAGCAAAAGAAAATCGTGGATAAGTTGCATCCTCTGCAAGACGTAGGTTTAGGCTATCTGAAATTAGGACAGGCTTCATCGACCTTGTCGGGAGGTGAGAACCAGCGCGTGAAACTGGCTTACTATTTGAGTCAGGAAAAGTCAGTCCCTACCCTTTTCATCTTCGACGAACCTACTACTGGTCTGCATTTCAACGACATCAAGAAGTTGCTCGCTGCCTTCGACTCGCTCATTTCGAGGGGACACACGGTGCTCATCATTGAGCATAACTTGGAAATCATCAAATGTGCCGACCATGTCATTGACCTCGGACCTGATGGTGGTGATGGCGGTGGACACCTGATGGTTTGCGGCACCCCTGAGGAAGTGGTAAAAGAATCTGCAAGCTATACGGCACAATTCTTGAAAGAGAAACTGAGTTAAAGAATAACGTGTGTCTTAATACAAAAAGATTAAGAAAATGAAACGTCTTTTATATTTGATAGCAGTTTTATCGTTGAGTGTTGAGATGTCGGCACAGGATTTTTCGGAGTGGTTTGAAGATAACACGCTGAGGTTGGACTATGTGTTTGCTGGAGATAGTGCAAAGGCGGAGATATTCTTCGAACAGGCTTTTAAGCAGCAGCAATGGGCAGGCAGAAAGAATAGACTCTCGGAAATGTATCAAAGTGGAAACGGACAAGTAAGGGTCTATGAACAAGGGACAGACCATGTGCTCTATTGCAATTCCTTTTCTACGCTGTTTCAAGAATGGCAAGCGACGGAAGAGGCAACAAAAGTGAAAAAGTGCTTTGAGACGTCCTATCTTGTGCCATACCCTAAGAAAGCTGTGGATGTTTGTATCACGCTGACAGATTTCCATAACCAGGTGACTGCCGAACTGCGACATACCATCGACCCTAACGACATTCTGATTCGGCCTATTGGCGAAAACGGCATACCTTATCAATATATATGGCGAGGTGGCGACATCACTTCCTGCATCGACTTGGCATTCGTGGCAGAGAGCTACACAGCAGAGCAAATGGACAAATTCTACAAAGACGTAGAGCGTGCGGTGGATGCGCTCTTCTCCTTCGAGCCTTTCACCTCTCTGAAAAACCGCTTCAACGTCGTTGCGGTGGCATCTCCTTCGACGGATTCTGGTCCTTGCATCCCTCACAAGGGCGAATGGAAACGGTCTGCCGTCAATTCGCACTACGACACTTTCTATTCCGACCGTTATCTGATGACGACCGATATGCACCGCATCTATGACGTTCTCAGCGGAGTGCCTTTCGAGAATATCTTCGTGCTCGTCAATTCGTCTTTGTATGGAGGTGGAGGCATTTACAACCAAGTGACTGTGGCACCTTCCGACCACAGTACCTTCCGAGAAGTGGTAGTTCATGAGTTCGGGCATGGATTCGCAGGACTTGCAGACGAATATTTCTACGACGACCAATACACGACTATGTATCCTGCCGATGCGGAGCCATGGGAAAAGAACCTGACGACGCTGGTGGATTTCAAGAGCAAATGGGCTGACCTCGTTCCAAATAAGACTCTCATCCCTACTCCTCCCGACCCAACGGTTCCCAACTACAGAACGGCAAAAACGGCAAAAGACTTGAAGAAAATCAATGATGCCACGCAAGTGGTGGGTGTGTTCGAAGGCGGTGGCTACCAATCCAAAGGTGTGTATCGTCCTGCTCAGGAATGTCGCATGAAAATCAATGAAGTGAAAGACTTCTGCCCTGTGTGCAATAGGGTCATCAGAGAAATAACGGATTTCTATACGGCGAAATAAGGGAACCTCCTGACCTCTAGACCCACCCCACCCCTCCCTGAGAGGGAGGAAGTGGATAGAAAACAAAACGTTTTTTTAAGGACAAAAGGAAACGGAATTCATGAAAGATATCGATAACACATCAACCAGAGTAACTACTCCCTCCCCCTCGGGGGAGTCGGAGAGGGGCTTTTCTTCCATCATGTTCGCTGGCACAGGAAGTGATGTCGGGAAGAGTGTGGTAGCTACTGCCTTTTGTAGAATCTTCAAGCAAGATGGGTATCATCCTGCTCCGTTCAAAGCTC
>OMTC01000166.1 GCA_900313845.1 uncultured Prevotellaceae bacterium | reverse complement strand
AAGCGAGGAGATTTTTTTTTTTTTTTTTGACTTCGTAGCCGAAGTTCTTCAGATTCTTATGTGAGACATACCCATTCACCACACCCTCGTTTTTGTGTTTATCTGAGATTCTGACATTGTCGAATTTAAAACTGTAAGGACGGAAATGAATGGTGTCAGCAGGATTGATATGGTAGCGCACTTTTGTTGCGTGGAGCGTCATATCGACATTTGCTGATAAGTCGCCCACAAGTCCAATGTCGCTCAATGGGCCCACCACATTCAGTGTGCCATTGGCATCACCCTCTATATCGTCGAAGATACCGCCCAAGAATGTGTTGAGCAATTCTGCACTGGTGTTGTTAGCATTGATGTGAAGTTGTATATCGTTGTTAGCTGGCGATACGAATCCATTGCAGGTAGTGATGCGTTCCTTGTCCTTGTATTGGTCAGTGATATTGGCATTGATTTTCACACCTTTTACCTCTTCGTCCCAGTTGGCATGAATGAGTGCTAAGCCCAATCTTCCTTTGGCTATTCCAAAATCAGGAACCGTGAGATTGGCATGGAAATCTGGCTTTTCGTAAAGATTTCGGATATATGCATGTCCAGACGCATGACCTACAAATTTAATTGCGGTGAAATTCACAAGGTCGAGCACATACTCGATAGAAAGGTCGTTGAGTTCCGCAATGAGTGAATCGGAAGGTGATTCTGATACTTTTCCATTGATAGATAAATAGCGGTTACCATTCGATATCTTCACATTCTGGCACTCAATGTTTTTTCCGAATATGTTCACTTCCGAATTTGTGATATGCCAAATGGTGTCGTTGATGGCAATGTCAGAAGGCAACAGATGAATGTTCGCTTTCATTTTGCCTTGCTCTTCGCTAAACACAGTTGTAGTGGATAGGGTGCCACTGGTGGCGGTGTCCTGAATCTTTTTCCAACTCAAGTCGGTGTGCAATTTGTCATCCTTTCCAGTACTCGTGATGGATATTTTGCTCGAGTTATTTTCCAATCGGCGGAGGAGTGAAGCTTTCAGATTGAAATCGTCAGTACTACCCACATAATTGAGTCGCACATTATCATACTCTGCTCCTTCGTAACTGATGCGAGGGGCATTGAGATGCAGACTAGATGCTCCATCGGCAGCATTCAGTTCACCCTCTATGTTGATGGGACGGAGCAAAGAGAAGTCCTGTTTGATGAAATGGTGCAGAATAGGACTTTCGGAAAGTTCTATATTGAGATGGCAGTTTCCACCTTTCTTCGCATTGGCAACAGGATGGATAAGTGAAGGAAGATGCTGAGCCAACTGATTTTGAATCTGTGGAATCAATTCACTGAGTCGGGTGTTGCCTGAGAAAGATGCGTCGATGAAATCACCATTGATATTGATACTCCGCTCTCCGTTCGCCACTTGTTCTGCTTCTACAGAAAGAGATTGAAAGGAGAGGAGTTCGTTGGGAGTGTGGATATAAATGGAGTCCATGTTCACGGTTCCAACTGCTGTGTCGAAGGAATTGCCTTTGGTGTTTACACGAGCTCTGAGATTGAATGTCTCGCCAGCGTATTCATTCGTAAGATGGAGAGCATGAGGGTTGAAGTCTTGCAGACTCAGTTTCATGTTGGTCTCTGCCACACTCTGGATGTTGTTGATTTTTCCGTCGAAAGCAAGACGGACGTTTGGATCATCGATAGAGGCGTGTCCCTCAAAACCATCAGCACTTGCCAATCCGTTGAGTGCTATGTTTTGATAGGTATAATCGGAATAATCCAAGTGTTCGATAGTACCATTCACTGTGCCGCTGGGGTGCTTGGCAGCGAGGGAACCATCCACATGAAGGTTGAAGGCAGTTTGTCCGAACTTCTCATCATTGAGAATTTGTTTCAGATTGAGCGATTCGCTTTTCAAGTGAGCCATCAAGTTCTTTTCGTTGTCGAAGGAACCGTCAATGTCGAGCGCTCCCGCATCGGTGGTGATTGTCAGGTTGGCAAATAGGTCATCAGCATCCTTACTGGCATTACCTTCCATGTTGATATGTCCCAAACGCTGGATGATGTCGGTAGTGGATGCATCCAGTTTCAGGGTTGAAAGAATGTTTTGGCTACCTACTGGTGTGATATTCATTCTGCTGATTTGCGTATCGAAACCAGTAATGCTGCTTCCTTGCAAATTGATATGAGCATTGGCAAGGAGTTGCAAAGATTCATCTTGGGAATTGATGGCAGTGTTGTTGAGATAGATGCCATTTTGGTCAGCACGGATTTCAGAATCGATAGAAATAGGTGTGTTGAAATCCGAAAGGGTAGGGAGTAGCGCCTTGAAATCCGATGGAGTGATGTGTGTGTTGTTGATATTGGAACTGAGGCTGAAACGCTTGTTCGTTTCATATTGAGGATAGCTTATGTTGGTAGGTCCCAGATTCAGGATGGAATGAGGGGTGGCAATGTGGAGTGAATCTATCAATGCCGATTGCTTGTTGGCTGCAATAGAAGTTTTGAATTCTGTCAATTCCAAACCGGAATGCGCTTCCTTAAAATCAAGACGTTTCACAGCGATATTGACAGAATCGTTAGTTAAAGTTCTGATGGAGGATGTGAAACCTATGTCTTTCAGTGAAAGGTGGTTAGGATTAAACTTTCCTTCAGTCTTTTCTTCTGATTCCACATCGAAGTTCAGATTGGCATGGCGCACGATAAGCGAATTGATGTTAAGATAGAGTGGGGACGATTCTTTTTCCTCTTTCGAAGAAAATGCATCAATCACAAATTGGCAATTCAGAGGTGCGTCTGGATGCTTTTTAGAAAGGTTTGCAGTGAGTCCAAAAAGTTGTGCCGTGGAGATTTCTATTTTTCCAGAAAGTAACGAAATGATGTTGAAAGAGGCGGAAGTGCGTGCTACTTTGAGCATGGGACGTCCTTCCAAATCCTCGGCATAGATGTCGTCGATGATGAGTCGGTTGAGGAAGCCAAGGTTCACATTTCCCACTGTCACTTCCGTTCCCAACTTCTCAGATAAAGCATTTGCCACCCAACTTCCCATTTGCTTCTGTACGAATGGGAGGTGAAGCAGCAAAATCAAACCCACGTAAATCACAACAATCGTCGTGATGAGTGGTCTTAATATTTTTCGGATATAGTTCAGATAAAGTTAATAATTAATAGTGAAAAATGAAAAATGCCTTCCGGATGAAATCGCTCCACGCTTCACGCTCCACGTTCATACATTTTTCTTGAATTCCACCATCTTCAATGCAGTGACAGCGCACTCATCTCCCTTGTTGCCCAAAGCACCGCCACAACGGTCGAGCGCTTGCTGCATATCGTTGGTGGTAATGAGTCCGTAGATGACAGGAACGTCCTGAGTTGCGTTCAGATGAGCCAGTCCCTGAGTGGCTCCAGCGCAGATGTAGTCGAAATGAGGTGTATCGCCACGAATCACACACCCAATGGCAATGACAGCATCGACATCTGTCTTCACCATCTGGCTTGCGCCGAAAATCAGTTCGAAACTACCTGGAACGGTTTTCACTCTGATGTCTTTCTCTTCCACGCCGTGCTTCAAAAGCGTGTTCACAGCGCCGTCGAGGAGTGCACCCGTGATTTCCTTGTTCCATTCACTAACAACGATACCAACTTTCATGCCCTTTCCGTTGGGCACTGAGTTGATATCGTAGTCAGATAAGTTGTGATATTTACTTGCCATATTTGAATAATAACGGCTGCGTCATGATATAGAAAGCAAGCTTTCTCTGTTCATTTGACTTGCACGTCATTTGCTGACGCGTTCGATGTACTTGTCGATTTCTCCTGCCAAAGGAGAGCGGAAGTACTTGTCTTTGATTTGCTGATAAAGCTCAAGAGCCTTTTCTGGCTGATTCAGAGATTCGTAGATTTCACCAGCCTGACGGAGGGCGAGAGGACTAACGGCATCGTTGTCAGCCTTCTGAGCAGCCTTAACTAATGTTTCTGCGCCTTTCTGACTATCGCCATTCTTCACATAGCAGTTGCCGAGCGCAGCAAGAGCAGCTGGAGAAACCATCTGGTCGTCCCTTGCATCGAAGTCCTCAAACATCTTGATGGCTTCAGCCACCTTGTCGGTATTGGCATAGCAGATAGCTGCATAGAGTTTTGCGAGATTAGCAGTCTTGGTACCGCTGTATTTGTCGATAACTTTCAAGAAACCCAAATCGTTGGCACCATCGCCATTCAGAGCCTGCTCAAACTGGTCCTGTGCAAAAGCTGTCTGACTCTTGGCAATGGCGTTCTGAGCTTCCAACTCCACGTTTGCCATGTGGTTACGGTAGATGAAGATGCCCGCGACCACGACGATAACAGCTGCAATTGCGATGAGGATTGATTTCAGATTTTTTTCAATGAATGCTTCCGACTTGGTGAGTTGCTCATCCAAGGCGATACTTTCCACTTTCTTGTCTTTCTTTGCCATTTTGTTTTATTGTTTATTTTAGTTTATTCTTGCTTATGTATGTGATGCGTTTTCACAACCTATTTGGGCGCTTCGGGGGGAAGTGCTCGAAAAACCGTGCAAATTTAGAAAATTTCTTCGACACGGGCAAAGTTTTTGCCATTTAATTCGTGAAATAGAGAAATTAGGGAAAGCTCTCTCTCGGTATTGCTGAAAAAACGCCCTTCAATGATCAATGATTCTAGGCGGTGTAATATCTTGATTTACATGTATAAAAAAGACTGCCGACTCTCGCGAGTAAGCAGCCCTAAAAATCTATTACTATGAAAAACACATTTAAATCGCTGCAAAGTTACAGAAAGTTTTTGAACTTCCAAACTTTTCTGAAAAAAAATGCACTTCAGAACATTTCTTAACGAATTGATGGCCCCCTTCAACTCCTCTGAGGGGAAGAGTGAAGAATGATGAATGAATAATGAAAAGTGAAGAGTGAAAAATGGCATTTGGATGGAAAGGGTAACGCCAGGGGCAATGCCATGTTGGATTGGTCCTGATTTGAGGG
>OMTC01000307.1 GCA_900313845.1 uncultured Prevotellaceae bacterium | reverse complement strand
TTGGTTTCATTCAGATTGTAGCTGAAGCCTACGAGTGCACAATTCGACATGTCGTTGCTTGGTACATAGTCCTTGAAAGAGTATTTTGTGAATTCACGCTTGAGAATGACATCATTCCCACGACTCACGGTGAGATTCACGATATTGTCCTTGTATAGAGTATTTTGTGAATTCACGCTTGAGAATGACATCATTTCCTCGACTCACAGTGAGATTAACGATATTGTCCTTGTATCGGGTTCCATCGAGATTTGTAACGATAGGGAGGGAATCAGCAGGGGACATACGAAACACATAACTGATTTTCTCGCCATTGATAAGCAAGGTTTCCGAAGCGTTTATATCATCGAGCGATAAGATGGAATCTGATTGCTGAGGTGCTATCCAAATGCTATCGTTTTCCCCATTTCCTTTGGAATTTCCATGGCATGAGAGGAGGGTTGCTGAGAGAAGAAGAATGAATAATGAAAGCCCCCCTCCAACTCCTCCGAGGGGAAGGGAAGAGCGTCGTTTGCTCTTTTCGAATAGATGTGTTGTCTTTTGCATTTTATTTTGTGGTTTGATATTTTTACCGTTTGGAACAGCAAAAGTAGTGAAAGAATGTGATTTGGCAAAATATACCATGCTATTTTATATAAAAAAAGTGAAAGAGGGGAGAGTGGAAATGATTATTTTGTAACTTTGCACAAAGAAAACGTTGAAATTAAAACCATCATAGAATGAAAAAGCAAAAGCGCAGATGGCATACGATTGCCGGTGAACCTCTCACCGAGATGGATAAAATCATTATGGGTTGGGAGAATAAGGGTAAGCTCGTACCTACTCGCGATTTGATTAAGACTCCTGAACAAATAGAAGGTATCCGCAAGGCAGGTTTGCTCAATACCGCTGTGTTGGACCATGTAGCAGCGCATATTCATGAGGGTATGACCACTGAAGATATTAATATGCTGGTACATACTTACACTGTGGAGCATGGTGGTATTCCTGCTCCACTCAATTACGAGGGTTTTCCTAAAAGTGTGTGTACGAGTATCAATGAGGTGGTGTGTCATGGCATTCCGAATGATGAAGAGGAGCTGATGGATGGCGACATCATCAATGTGGATTGCACGACGATTCTCGATGGCTATTTTGCTGATGCTTCGAGAATGTTTGTGATAGGAACGCCTGATCCTCGAGTGCAGAAACTTGTGGATGTGGCGAAGGAATGCCTCGAAATAGGAATGAATGTGTGCAAGCCATATTGCTTCGTGGGTGATATAGGCAATGCCATTGCAAAGCATGCTCATAAGAATGGTTTTAGCGTGGTTCGTGATTTGTGTGGACATGGTGTGGGTAATGCATTCCATGAGGAACCCGACATTCTGCACTATGGAAAAAAGGGAACGGGCATGTTGTTGGTTCCTGGAATGGTTTTCACGATTGAACCGATGATCAATATGGGCGATTGGCAGGTGTTTGTAGATGAGGAAGATGGCTGGACTGTGGTAACAGAAGATGAGTTGCCAAGTGCTCAGTGGGAACATACTTTCTTGATGACGGAAACGGGAGTGGAGATATTGACATATTAAGGCCCCTCTCCGGCTCCCCCGAGGGGGAGGGAAGCCATCCGGATGGCAAGCTTCTGACTTTTGACTTTTGACCTTCGACTTGAAATTTGGAACTTAAAATGAAAGATGTATATATATTAGGTATTGAATCCTCTTGCGATGACACATCGGCAGCGGTGCTGAAGAATGGTATTTTGCTATCGAATGTGACGGCGAGTCAAGCGGTGCATGAGGCTTTTGGTGGTGTGGTTCCTGAATTGGCTTCGAGAGCGCATCAGCAGAATATTGTTCCCGTGGTGGACCAAGCGCTGAAGCGTGCTGGAATAGAGAAGGAGCAACTCTCCGCTGTGGCATTTACTCGTGGGCCCGGATTGATGGGTAGCCTGTTGGTGGGCGTTTCCTTTGCAAAGGGATTTGCCCGTGCTTTGGGTATTCCGATGATAGATGTGAACCATCTGCAAGGGCATGTGCTGGCACATTTCATTCGTGAGAGTGAGGATGATAATGACCAACCCACATTCCCTTTCCTCTGTTTGTTAGTGAGTGGCGGAAATTCACAGATAGTGAAAGTGAATGCCTACAACGATATGGAGATTTTGGGACAAACTATCGATGATGCGGCAGGTGAGGCAATTGACAAATGCTCAAAGGTGATGGGATTGGGGTATCCTGGAGGACCTATCATCGATAAGTTGGCACGACAAGGAAATCCTGATGCATTCCAATTCTCCAAACCTCAGATAAAAGGTTATGATTATAGCTTTTCTGGACTAAAGACTTCTTTCCTCTATTCACTGCGTGATTGGTTGAAGGAAGATCCCGATTTCATCGAGCACCACAAGGAGGATTTGGCTGCTTCGTTGGAAAAAACCATTGTAGATATTCTGATGAAGAAACTGAAATTGGCAGTGAAAGATACGGGTATCAAGCAGGTGGCTGTGGCAGGTGGTGTGTCTGCAAATAATGGATTGCGCAATGCATATCGGGATTATGCGAAACGCTATGGATGGAAGATTTTCATTCCGAAATTCAGCTACACTACAGACAATGCTGCAATGATTGGTATCACGGGCTATTTCAAATATCTTGACGGGCAATTTTGCAGTATCGATGCACCTGCCTTTGCAAGGATGGAAAAATAAAATAGACCCACCCCCTAGTCCCTTCCCCTTACCTTAGACCCTCCCCCTTGCCCCTCCCAGAGAGGGAGGGGAGTAGTTACACATAACATGCAATCTTATGAATACAGAGCAAATAGATAATCCAGTTAGTAGAGCTGCTTCTCCTTCCCATTTGAGAAAGGCGGAGGAAGTGTCTTCTGTCATTCAAGAAATTCTGATAGCTCAAGGAAAGACGTTGAGCACTGCTGAGAGTTGTACGGGAGGTGGAATTGCTGCGGAAATTACGGCGATTTCAGGTAGTTCGGCTTATTTCCAAGGAGGACTTGTTGCCTATCAGAACAGGGTGAAGATAGAGATGCTGGGTGTGCATCCCGAAACGATTAACACTTATGATGTGGTGAGTGAGGAAGTGGTGAAGGAGATGGTGCAGGGTGCTTGCAAACTCTTCGGAACGGACTATGCTATTGCTTCGTCAGGATGTGCTGGACCTACTGGTGGAACCGAACAAATACCTGTTGGCACCATTTGGATAGCATGTGGTTCAAGAGATTCCATCCTCACAAAGCGTCTTTCTGGTGATTTAGGCAGAATCCCTAATGTGGAAAGNGCAACGCAAGAAGCTCTCAAACTGATGCTTCAATTCCTTTTAAACGAATCAGTGCGAATCGACCCAGCAAAAGATTATCATCTCGCCTAATCCCTCTTTTTCCGCAAGAACTCAAAAACTTAAAAACTCATCAACTCAAAAACTCACAAAATGAAAGAAGTTCGTTTCTTTTACGCTCCCTATGCGGCAATAACGCATGAGTTGCCTGAAGAAGAGGCACAGCATGCCGTGCGTGTGTTGCGTTTAGATGCAGGAGATGAAATCATGCTGATGGATGGAAATGGTTCATTCTATCTGGCAGAAATCACTGAGGCAACGAAGAAACGATGCTTCTATCAGTTGAAGGAAACCTTGCCACAACCTCGCCAATGGCAGGGGCATCTGCATTTGGCTATGGCACCCACAAAGAATTTGGATCGTGTGGAATGGTTGGCTGAAAAGGCAACGGAGATAGGATTTGATGAGCTGACCTTCCTCAATTGCAAGTTCTCCGAGCGCAAGGTGTTGAAGACTGAGCGCATTGACAAGATTCTCATTTCCGCCATGAAACAAAGCCATAAGGCATGGAAACCGATTCTCAATGAAATGACCGATTTCAAGGATTTCATGAAGCGGGATTTCAAAGGGGGAAAATATATCTGCCATTGCTACGGAGAAGAAAATGACGTTGAATTGGGCAAAAAAGTGCTGCTGAAAGATGTGCTGAAAGCAGGAGAGGATGCTTTGGTGATGGTAGGTCCAGAGGGTGATTTCAGTGTGGATGAAGTGTTGGAGGCAGAGCGCAATGGTTTCCAGTCAGTGAGTTTGGGTGAGAGTCGATTGAGAACCGAAACAGCTGCACTCGTTGCAGTGCATTTAATGAATTTGTTTAACTGAATATATGTTTAGCGATATGAATAAAAGGCAAGTTCTTATCTTATTGTCATTGGTCAGCCTACTGTTTTTTGCCTCGTGCCAGAAGGAAGACTATAAATCCGTCATTCCTCAGGATGCAAACATGGTGGCTTCGCTGAATGTAGGAGAGCTTATCGAAGAGGCGGACCTTTCCCATTCAGCCATTCTGAAACAGGCAAAGGAGTGGATGGGATTGGTGGCAACGGGTTCCATGCGTAGGAAGATGAATGCTCTTTTGGAAGAGCCCAACAAATTGGGCTTTGATTTCAGAGAGCCAGCCTACCTGTTCCAAACTCCTAACCATTGCTATGGATTGGCACTGAAAGTGGCTGACGATGGCGATTTGGAAGACACATTTTCCTTCTTGCGCTTACTCCAAATCAGCTCGAAATTGACGGAGAAGGATGGTAAGAAATGGGGAATACTATTGGGTGAAATCAATTTCGCTTTCGATGCTAACACCTTCCTTCTGATGGTTCCTACAAAGGGCGATAACCCTTCAGCCGTGAAGAGTTTGATGACCCATTTGCTTTCGTTGGATGAGAATCAGCAGTTCCAGCAGAGTGAGAACTATGCGAAATTGACCGATGCAAAGGGAGTCATTCGTTTCTTCTCAAAGGCAAATGCACTGCCTGAAGCGGCTGAGAAATATATGAGTACCATGCTCCCACAGAATGTTCGCTTTGGCGATGTGCAACTCAGTTCCTCCGTGCATTTCGACAAGGGAGCCATTCGTCTTATTTCAACGATTTTCAGTGACAACCCAGCCATTCAGCAATTGATTGATGAAGCGGACAAGAACATGCACACCATCTCTGGCAAATATCTGAATGCTCCAGCCGACGGCTTTTTCGTGTGGTCCACTTTGGGATGCGATGGAGACTGGCTTCTCAGCACCCTCAAGAGAAACGTAACGATGAAGAATTGGCTCAGGGCATTGGAACGTGCCGTGGATATCGAGAAGATGCTGAAAGCAGTGGATGGCGATGTCACCTTTGTGATGAATTCCGCTGAGGCAGTGAGTGGAGGAGATGTGAATTTCCTTGCCATGGCAGAAATCGAGAACCACGATTTTCTGAACGATGTAGGAGAATGGAAGCAGAGTATGCGGGATTACAACATCTCCATGCAGGAAGTAGGAAGGAACCAGTATCAGCTTTCAGCAGCGGACTATCGTTTGAATTGGGGTGTGGAGGACCAAAATCTGTATTTCACCACAGATAAGTCATTCGTAAACAATGCCTTGGGAACGAAAAGCAATGCTTTGCAGAGCTATTCCGATGAGATTCATCGTTCCAAGATGTTCACATACATCAGCCTCGATGCCTTCTCCAACACTCGTTCTTCCCTCTCTGGCAAGAGTGCTGACTATTTGCTGAACAAGATTCAGGGTATCGTGATGAAATCCGACAAGATGGGTGATTTCGAAATCCGCATCCAAGGCAAGGACCCATCAAAATCACTT
>OMTC01000058.1 GCA_900313845.1 uncultured Prevotellaceae bacterium | reverse complement strand
TAGTTGCACTTTTTCCATGTTCTGCGTTTACTCCGAACTTTTTCCTCCAAATCCTTCAACGTGAGCATTATAGAGGGCGGTTTTTAGGCGGTCGGATGGGGTGAAGATGAAGCGACGACGCGTGATGCAGGTATAGTCCAAATCTTCTATGCGCTCCTTTGCCTTGCAACTGAACGATGCCCTCAGAATGCCCAGCACACCCAAATCCACTGAATGCCCTGTCAGCACCAATTCCTCCACTTGGGTTGCCAACGCATAGAGCGCTGCCGCCACATTACTTTCCGACATTCCCGAGTCGGATGCCGCCATCTGAATCAGTTGCTCCAAACTAATCATTGAGTAACTCACCAAATGTGCCACATACATTTTCCGATTCTGATTCACTCCCACCCTTTGGTGACTCACACTTACTCGCAATTTTCCCATACTTCAAACTTTATAAAACAGGTTAAACATTTCTTGATTTCGGCTGCAAAAGTAAGCATTTTTCGCTTCCATGATTCCGCTTTTTCGACTGCGCAAAAATTTTCCACCGTTTTTTTTGCTTTTTTCCTTCGATTCCGCTCAACCGCTCCTGAGGATTTGCTGAAATGGCGAGGGCTCAACGTTGTACTGGCGAAGGTTCGACAGAGACATGGCGAAGGCTCGTTACAACGATGCCGAACCTTCGACCAACTAGTTGATTCGCACGAAAAGTTCAGTGGATGCAAAGAAGAGGTTCAGAATGGTCGAAGCATCGTTTCAAGAAAAGCGTGACAGTCTATCACGAAATCTTTGGCGCAAACTTATAGTCTATAAGCAAATGGTTATGTTTTGTTTGCAAGATTTTGCTTTTATTAAGTGTCTTTTATGCAATATAAATAGGACATTATTCGTTTTTAAGGCATGAATAAGTGTTTTTTTGACCTAAACATTTCGCAATGTGAATTATATTCACTATTTTTGTAGCCCAATCCAATATGAATACGGACCAATATTATTTCACCTACTTTTTCTAAACCTCAAGCTCCTCATTTGGCTTACGCCGAACCAAAGGTTCAAAAGCTTGCTTGCAAGTAACCCACTATGCCTAACTACGACGACCATATCTCCGAACTGCTCGCAGTGATGGACCCCATCAGCCTCGACGAGATGAGTGGCATCAAACTGATGAATCGTATCGACACCAAGTTTGTGGCGTCGAAGCGTCAGCTTGTCGATATGCTCCAATTAGTGAGGGAAAAATACTTCGTGCAGGAAATCAATTCCGACCGCATCAGTCCTTATCGCACCACTTACTTCGACACGGACAATTATGCGCAATACATGCAGCATCATGGCGGAAGGGCAACACGAACCAAGGTGAGGGTGCGCACTTACCTCAGTTCGGGCGACCTCACTTTCCTCGAAGTAAAGAAAAAGAACAACCACTTGCGCACGAAGAAGAAGCGCATCCAAGTGGAAAGTTTGGAAAAGGCAGCCCAAACGGAAGGTGCCAGCGAGTTGGTTTTTGATCGTACGCACCTGCATTTGGAGGACATGCACCCTATCGTGCAGAACCACTTCAATCGCATCACGCTCGTGAACAAAGGAAAAACGGAGCGACTCACCATCGATTTCAACGTGAGTTTCCACAACTACGAAACGAATCTCGACCGCGACACGGGCAACATCGTTATCATCGAGTTGAAACGCGATGGAAACATCTTCTCTCCTATCACGAATATCCTCCGCGACCTGCACATCCATCCGACAGGCTTTTCGAAATGCTGCATCGGCATGGCAATGACGGACCCTCATCTGAAGCAAAACAACTTCAAGCAAAAGCTCCGCCTCCTCCAGAAAATCAATGCCGACGAAACCTATCGCATCAGACCTTACGAGGATGATGTTTATTAGGCTAGGA
The DNA here is from genome assembly GCA_900313845.1 of uncultured Prevotellaceae bacterium. Classification (GTDB taxonomy): domain Bacteria; phylum Bacteroidota; class Bacteroidia; order Bacteroidales; family Bacteroidaceae; genus UBA3839. Next base: position 6,491 of record OMTC01000058.1, on the reverse strand, counting down.
GGACTAGGAGAACTAGGGAAACTAGGACAACTAGGAAATCTAGAAAAAACTCAAGAAAACTCATATTTCAACAATGGATACTATCAATCAATTTCTTTCCACCCTCACGAGCGATTCATTCCGAATCCTCGACCTCATCTTCCGACTCGTCATCAACTCCCTCTTCTGCTTCATCATAGCACGCGTGCTCTATTTCCCTAAGAGCCGCAGGAAGGACTTTTTCTTCACCTATCTGCTCATGGGCTTCAGCATCTTCATGCTCATCCACCTCATGGGCGACTCGAAAATCAAGACGGGTATCGCGATGGGACTCTTCGCCATCTTCAGCATCATGCGTTATCGCACGGAGTCGGTGCCTATCCGCGAAATGACTTACCTCTTCCTCACCATCGCATTGGCAACGCTCAACGCCGTGGCTTGGGAAGCAGACATATCGAGCAAGAACCCTGAATTCCTCGGTCCCGAACTGACTTCGGTGGGCGAACTGATTCTCACGGACCTGCTCTTCGTCATCATCATTTGGACGACGGAGCACGTGAACTGGGCGAAGGGTTTGTCGTCGAAATACGTGAAGTATGACAAAATCGACCTCATCACACCTGAGCGCCGCCCAGAGCTGATGGAGGACTTGAAGAAGCGCACGGGTCTCGACATCACCAACCTCGAAATCGGTTCCATCGACTTCCTCAAGGACATGGCGCTCATCAAAATCTATTTCCACACGGATAACGACCAGGCTGAATCGCTCGACAAGATGCCTAAACTTTATGACTAAACAAGGAGTATTCATGAAAAAGAACATATTCTTGATTACGACAGCCTTGATGCTCTGCTCTGCTCATGCTGTTGCACAGAACGGAGACGACGACTTCGGTGGTGAGCTCAGCGTGGAAGTAGAGAAGAAAATCAAGCCGGGACTCAGTGTGGAAGCGGGCATCGCCTTCCGCAGTCAGGACGACAGCAAGGACATGGAGCGCTTCATGGCAAGCATCGACCTGAGCTATCGCCTCTTCCAGACGCGCGACAAGAAGTTCAACATCAAGTCGAGCATCGGTTTCGACTATATTCTGAAGCAGAACCTCAAGGAGACTTCAAAAAAATACGACGACTTCGCCTACGACGAATCGGGTGCTCTCATTGGTTCAAAAGAGGACTACTACAAGGGCTACAACGTGGAGGAACGCTTCAAGCGCAATCGCTATCGCGGCAATCTGGCTTTCAGCTTCAACTACAAGCCATCGAAGCGATGGAACTTCTCGTTGAAGGAGACCTTTCAGTACAACCACTACGCTTCTGCCGACTCCATCAACCGCTATAAGTATCGCCTCAACGACGACGATGAGCCATACCTGAAGGAAACCGACAAGAAGTACATCGCAACCAAAGACCGCTGGATTCTCCGCAACAAGTTCACTGTGGAGTACAACATCAAGGGTCTTCCGCTCAATCCGTTTGCATCCGTTGATTTTGGCGTGGGACTGAGCAAAAGCACCTTCAAGCAGAAATACACCGCGGGCTTGGACTTCAACATCAACAAGCAGAACAGGCTCACCACCTGGTACCGTTTCTCGCACGAGGACGATGACGACGAGCCAAACGGACACCTCGTTGGCTTGAGTTACAAGTTCGAATTCTAAGTAACAATCAAACAAAACACCAATATGAAAAAGTTCTTTTTAGCAGCCTTTGCTGCACTGTTTAGCCTCACATGCCTGGCTGACGATTACTATCTCAATGTCATTGCAAATGCCACGGACAGCTATGCCACAGCAAGTTTGAAGAAAATCTCGTTCGAGAACGGCAATGTGGTTGTCACCACTTCAGACGGTGCCAGCACCTCCTACGCCATTTCTTCCATCTCTCAGATGTACTTCAGCAGCACGTCGGCTGGCATCGGCAGCATCAGCAACGACAAGTCTTTTGCTTGGGACGGCACGACACTTTCCCTCAACGGACTCAAAGGCAAAGTTCAAGTTTATCAGCCAAGCGGCGCACTCGTAGCCTCGGAATCTGCTGACTCACAAAGCATCAATCTCTCACGCTTGTCGAAGGGTGTGTATGTAGTGAATGTGGATGGTAAGAGTTTTAAGATTATCAAGAAGTGATGGTATCAATGATGAAAAATATACTTTTATTTGCTTTTTTCTTGCTGAGTGCAGTTTCTCTCCACGCTCAGAAGATATATCTTTGCGAAGGTTTCGACGCGGACGACATCACACTCACCGACCCGTCGAACTTCACGTTTTCCAGTGACCAAAAGACTGTAACCATCGAAGGTACCACCTACAACATCAGCGACATTGACTCTATCACCTTCGCTGAACCTCAGTTCGAAAGCGTGGACATCGTTTGGAACGGTAGCAGTGCCACTGTCAACATCCCTGCATCCTTGCAGAAGGTGGTGACTGCCAACATCAATGGCGGACACGTCACCATCATTTCCTCGACGACCGACCAGGAAATCCTCTACACCCTCTCGGGCTCTTCATCGAACGGCTCACTCACTATCAACGGCAATTATAAGTTCACCATGCACCTGAAAGGTGTGAGCCTCACCAGCGGCAACGCGCTCCCAGCCCTCAACATCCTTTGTGGCAAGCGCATCGAGATGAAGATGATGAAAGGCACTACAAACAGTTTTGAGGACAATGCCATGAACACTTCGAAAGGTGCCGTTTACATAAAGGGACACCTCGAAGTGAAGGGTAAGGGAACGCTCAACGTGACAGGCAAATCATCTCATGCCTTGAAGGTGGGCGAATACTGCCAGTTCAAGTCATCCACAGGCGACGTGAATATCCTGAGTGCAGTGAGCGACGGCATCCACTGCGGCGATGGTAGCAAACTTGCAGAAGATTACGAGGACAACCGCCTCATCGTGAATGGTGGAAACATCACCGTGAGCAACTGCAAATCCGACTGCATCGACTGCGACGACTACGGCACAGCCATCATCAACGGCGGAACCATCAACCTCAACGTGAGCCAATCCGACGGAACAGGTCTGAAGGCTGACTCCATCGTCTATATGAATGGCGGAACCATCAACCTCAATGTGACTGGCAACATTTCCGAAGGCATTCGCTATTGCTATGCAGGCTATTTCGATGGCGGCAGCATCAATGGCACGATTACGGGAAAAGGTGCAAGAGGATTGAAAGCAAAGAAAACCACTTCTGCCACAGATACCGTGCTCAACGGCGGCTACTCCTATTGGAACGGTACAAACGTGACCCTCTCTGCAACAGGTGGTACCTACACTGCGGATGCTTCAAAATGCATGGGCATCCGCTCCGACAACAACATGACGGTCACGGCGGGAACCATCGCCATCACCACCAGCAACTCCTCCACGGGTATCAGCGTGAAAGGAACTTACAAGCAAACAGGAGGCACCGTCACCGTGGATGGAAAAGCATTCACAAATTAGGGAATAGGTACCTTGAAACGGCGCTTTGCGACCTGAAACCTGAAACTTGAAACGGTGCTTGCGCCCTGAAACCTGAAACTTGAAACCGGCGCTTTGCGCCTTGAAACAATTTACTATAAGGAGCAATTGTGGCATCGCTACAATTGCTCCTTTATTTTTTTCTCTTTTTTGCATCTCCCTTTCATTCTTTTCACTATATTTGCAAGGTAAAAGCAAAAAATGCAAAGCTATGGAAAAACAAGCGGAATATATCAGTAGCATTGAAATCAAGGCGCTGTGGAAAGGCGGCAGGCACATCATTTGGACTTTGCGCCCCGACGTGAACATTCTCAGCGGCATCAATGGTGTGGGCAAGAGCACCATTATCAACCACTCCGTGAAGGGACTTCACCTCATTGATTCGGGTGAACTCCATGCAGGCGAAGTGGGCGAAAACATCACCATCAAGTTATTCCCCGAAGATGCCACGACCATGAAATTCGATGTCATCCGCAGTTTCGACCGCCCTTTGCTCCATTCCGACCTGTTGGAGAAATTAGCCGATTCTCGCGTGAAGACCGAACTCGACTGGCAAATCTACAAACTTCAGAAGCGCTATCTGGATTATCAGGTGAATATCGGCAATCGCATCATCGAACTTCTCACTTCGGGATTCCCTGAGGATGCCATTCTTGCCACGGAAGTGTCGAAGCCAAAAGCTGTTTTCCAAGACATGATTGACCAACTCTTCAGCGATACGGAGAAGAAAATCGACCGCAAGAACAACGAAATCCAGTTCCATCAGAACGGGGAAACACTCACGCCTTACCAACTCAGTTCAGGCGAAAAGCAACTCTTGGTCATCTTGCTCACCGTGCTGGTTGAAAACAACGAGCACTATGCCCTGTTGATGGATGAACCCGAAATCAGTCTCCACATAGAATGGCAACAACAGCTCATCGGTCTGATTCGAAAACTCAATCCGAACGCACAAATCATCCTCTCCACCCACTCCCCTGCCCTCATCATGGACGGATGGATGGACGTGGTGACGGAAGTGAATGAAATCACCAATTAAAGTGAAAAGTGAAAAGTGAGAAGTGAAAAGTGAAAAGTGAAAAAATGCCATCCGGATGAAATCGCTCCACGCTTCACACTCCACGCTATATAGTTAAAAGCGAAGCATGACAAAAAAACTCACAGGAAACCTCAACTCCCGCTATTTCGAAGCGAGCAACTGGCTCCGTCCTGGCGGAAAGAAGAAGAAACGCATCATAGCCTACGTGGAAAGCTATGACGACGTGTTCTTCTGGCGCAATGTGTTCCAAGAGTTTGAGAATGACGAACGACAATTCGAGGTGATGCTACCATCGAGAACCGACCTCTCGCGCGGCAAGAAACAGGCAATGACGAATCAATTAGGACCAAGCCTCGGACAAAGCATGATTGCCTGCGTGGATGCTGATTTGGACTACCTGATGCAAGGGCACACACCCTTCTCGAAAGCTATGCTCGACAATCCTTACGTGATTCACACGGTGGTTTATGCCATTGAGAACTACCAGTGCTATGCTCCTTCGCTCCATGAGGTGTGCGTGATGTCAACGCTCAACGACCGCAAGATTTTCGATTTCGAGGAATATCTGAAAGAATACAGCGAAATCATCTACGAGCTGTTCATCTGGAGCATCTGGCTCTATCGTCGCCAACGCTATCGCGACCTTCCCCTCAATTCTTTTTGCAATTTCATCGCCATCGAAAACCTGAATCTTTTCAAGCCTTCCACTGCTTTGGAGGTGGTGAGAAAGAAGGTGAACAGAAAAGTGGCGTGGATGCAACGCAATTATCCCGAAGCGAAGGGGAAGTTGCGTCCGCTGAAAGAAGAGCTCCTGAAATTGGGCATCCGTCCCGACAACACCTATTTATATATACAAGGGCATCACTTGTTCGAAAACGTGTGCATGGCAGCGCTCGAACCAGCCTGCACACTCCTTCGTCGAGAAAGGGAGAAAGAAATCAAACGCTTGGCAGGAGACCACAAAATTCAGATGGACAACGAACTGTCGAGCTATCAGCACAGCCAATGTGCCGTAGATCAGATGCTTCGTCGCAACACGAATTTTCACGATTGCGAAGCCTTTCAGAAACTGCGGGAAAGAATCATGCAGTTCTTGGAATTGGAGAAGACAAACTCGCAGCAAGACGACTCGCCTGCGGAACAACCAACGCAAAAAGTGGTGTAAAGAGAAACGATATTTTGCCAAGTGAAATATTTGCAGTATCTTTGCACACAAATTTTTTAGATACATGACTATAGAAGAGAAAATCATTCAGGCAGTCGTAGCGGGCGTGAAGGCACTCTACGATGCAGATGTTACAGCCGACCAAGTTCAGTTGCAGAAAACCAAAAAGGAATTTGAGGGACACCTCACCGTGGTGGTATTCCCGTTCGTAAAGATAGCACGCAAGAAGCCAGAGGACGTGGCAGCCGAACTGGGCAAGTACCTACAGGATAACGCACAGGATGTGGTGGCAAGCTACAATGTGGTGAAGGGATTCCTCAACATTGTCGTTTCGCCTGCATCATGGATTCAGTTGCTCAACGAAATCAGCGCTGACGAGAAATTCGGCTTCAAGGAAGCAACCAACGATTCACCACTCGTGATGATTGAATATTCATCGCCAAACACCAACAAACCGCTCCACCTGGGACACATGCGCAACAATCTCCTTGGTTCAGCGCTTGCTCGCATCATTGAGGCGAACGGCAACAAGGTGGTGAAAACCAATATCGTGAACGACCGTGGTATCCACATTTGCAAGTCGATGCTGGCTTGGCTAAAGTGGGGCGACGGTGTTACACCAGAGACTGCTGGTAAGAAAGGTGACCACCTCATTGGTGACTTCTATGTGCTGTTTGACAAGCACTACAAGGCTGAATGTGACGAACTTGCCAAGCAATATATTGCAGACGGCATGGGAGAAGAGGAGGCAAAGGAAAAAGCCAAGCAGGAAGCACCGCTCATCAAGGAAGCACACGAGATGCTCGTGAAATGGGAGCACAACGACCCTGAAGTGCGTC
>OMTC01000085.1 GCA_900313845.1 uncultured Prevotellaceae bacterium | reverse complement strand
GCCACGACTACAGCCAGCCTTGGTATCTCTCCTCCATGGCTAACAGCAGCTCATACAGCATTTCGGCTAGCACCGACGCGGGTCTCTTCTACCAGTGGGAAAACTTCGTGAACTTCAACAAGACATTTGGCAAGCATGATGTGGGTGCCATGGTCGGTATGTCGTTTACCAAAACCCATTGGGACAACACCAGCGTTTCTTCTTCGGACGCTGCTTCCGACAACAGCAACGGACAGATTCTGAAGGGTGATGCAGCTCCTAACTATCGCTACATCGACTTCCTGAACGATAACGGTATCGCTCACCTGAAGGGTAACAACCAGCCAAGCGATGCTACTGCACTGGCTTACTTCGGTCGTCTCTCCTACTCCTACGACAATCGCTACTTCTTCCAGTTCAACATCCGTCGTGATGCCTTCGACGCTTCGAAGCTGAAAAAAGACAAGCGTTGGGGTACTTTCCCATCACTTTCTGCAGGTTGGGCTATCAGTAACGAACAGTTCTTCAAGGACGCAGTCGATACGGACGTGGTTTCATTCTTGAAGCTCCGTGGTTCTTGGGGACGCAATGGTAACATCAATATCCTCAGAGATTATAAGTATGCTTCAACCATCAGCATCGGTGGATACTATTCATTCAGCGACGTAGCCACTGAAGGTGGTGCTCCTTCGGGCTTTGCCAACAAGGACCTCACTTGGGAAACTTCCGAGCAACTCGACTTCGGTCTCGACGCACGTTTCCTCAACAACCGTTTGACATTGGGCATCGACTGGTATCGCAAGATGACGAAGGACTTGCTCATCAACATTTCTCCACTTCCTGAAATTGGTTTCAGCTCTGCAACGGTCAACTCTGGTCAGGTGCTGAACTCAGGTATCGACTTCGAACTTGGATGGCGCGACAAGGTGGGTGAACTGAGATATGGCATCAACGCCAACTTCTCTACGCTGAAGAACGAAGTAAAGAAGGTGAACTCTGTGCTGCCACGCTATAGTGAAACAGGTATCAGCGGTTTCAACAACAAGCTTCAGCCAACCTTCGAAGCAGGCCACACGATTTGGTATTTCCGTGGCTTCGACTATGCAGGTGTTGACCCTGAGACAGGTAAGCCTCAGTACTACGACAAGGATGGAAATGTCACTATGGCTCCAACGGATGACGACAAGAAAGACATCGGTTCAGCTATTCCTAAGTTCACTTACGGTATCACCATCAACCTCGAATACAAGGGCTTCGACCTCACCGTATTCGGTACGGGTGCAGCAGGCAACAAGATCTACAACCTGATGGTTTCTGCCGACCGTTCTCAGATTAACGGTATCAACACTTACTGGAAAGACTCTTGGAAGCAGAAAGGCGACCACAGCAAGTATCCTGACATGAAGGCAGTGGCTACCGATTGGACATTCTTCAGTTCTTCCGCTGCTGTATTCAATGGCTCATACTTCAAGTTCAAGCAAATCCAGCTCGGCTACACCATCCCTTCAAGCATCACCAGGAAGGCGCTCATCAGCAATCTTCGCCTCTCTGTTTCGCTCGACGACTTCTTCACCATCACCAGCTACCCAGGTGCTGACCCAGAGACTTCATCCCTCAACAGCGGTGCATCACGTGGCTTCGATAACGGTAACTACCCTACATCCAAGAAAGTTGTCTTTGGCGTGAATTTGACATTCTAAGGTGAGAACTCCGCGAAAACTCAAAAACTCAAAAACTTAAAAACTCAAAAACTCAATTATGAAAAATAAAATATTTCCAGTGCTTGCGCTGATAGCTGGCGTAGCATTCACATCATGTGAGGAAAAACTTGATATTGAGCAGAAGGGCACCATGTCAACAGAGAACTTCTACAAAACTGATGCCGACTGTTTGAAGGCCTTGGCCTCTGCTTACGAAGCATTCGCTCTCTACACCGAGAGTCGTGGAAACGGTGATGGTCCTGGTATCTATACCCCAGCAAAGGTATTGGCAAACCACCCTGGCGATGACGTCAACTACGCCAGTGGTAACTATGGCGACCATGAGTGGGGTGGCAGTGTTGACGAATTCCGCTACCGTCACACTCCTGAAGCTATCGACTTCCACTACAAGTTCCTTTATCTCTCTGTTTATAAGGACAACCTCGTTATCGATTATTTCAACAATCCTACAACTCAGTTCCAGAAGCAGGCAGTGGCAGAAGCCAAAGTGCTCCGCGCTTACAACTTCTTCCTGCTCGCTTGCTATTGGGGACAGCCACCATTGGTTGACCATCTTCTCGCACCAGATGCCATCCCTACCAATAGCGAGATGACTCAGCAAGAATACTTCGCTTGGGTAGCTAAGCAGTGCGAAGAGGCACTCCCTGACCTCATTGAGCGTTCAAGCACATCCGACAAAGAGGGTAGCTGGCGCGTAACAAAGGGCTTTGCAAACGCTTTGGCAGGTAAGGCTTACATGTTCGCAGGCGACTTCAACAACGCCAAGACTGCTTTGAAGAGAGTCGTTGACTCTGGCAAGTATGCCCTCGTTTCTGGCAAAGAATTCGCTAACCTCTTCCACGTGGAAGGCGATGGTTGCCCAGAGAAGGTGTTCGAAGTGAACTTCAAGTACAATCCTGCTACCGACTGGTGGGGAGGTGTAGGTATCCACTCCACATGGATGGAAGCAAATGCATTCAACTGGCGTGCAGGTAACTTCAAGGTGAACCCTGCTGGTGTGTATTGCGGCATCGACGGATGGGGTTCCATCGGTATTCCTGAATGGTACGGCGTGGCATTCGCTCAGAACGACAATGGCGACGATCCAAACTATAAGTCAGACCGTTACTTGGCTACTATCATGCATATCGACGACGCTGTCTATGCCACTTCAGGTGTGCCAGGAATGGTGTATGCCGACAGTGCCATCAACGCAATGACATTGGAACAGAAGAAAGTTTCCAAGGACATTGGTATTTCTGACCCAGGTCAGGGACTCTATGGACAATCCTTCTATCTCCCATTCAAGATGATTCTTCGTGCCAGCGACTGCAACGATGGTGGCATGTATGGTGACAATGGTCGTCTGAACAACGTTATTGTGATGCGCTATGCTGAAGTGCTGCTCAACTATGCTGAGTGCTGTCTCCGCACAGGTGATGCTGCCACTGCAAAGACTATCATCAACCAGATTCAGCAACGTGCAGGTTCCAAGACCATCAGCAACGATGTGAACCTGATCACCTTGAAGAAGGAGAAGTCGTTCGAGTTGTGGTTCGAAGGTTGCCGCTATCAGGACATCATGCGTTGGACAAAGATCGACAACGACGCTTACGACCAAGAGTGTCTTAACCACCTGAAGAAACAAGGTACAGCCGTTCCTCACCTCTTCGACAAGCTCTTCCGTGCTCCACAGGCCGGTGATGAGAATATCGTTTGGGAACATGGCACAGAAGCTAACAGCCGCTTCTACATTGTTCACACCCATGAGGCAAAGGATAAAGGTTTCGAAGTAGGCTGGCAGGAGAAGCATCGCCTCTTCCCTTATCCTCAGACCGTAATGGAGCAAAATCCTGCACTCAAGCAGAATCCAGGCTGGTAATGAAGTGAGTTAGTCGCTTCATTTAAAATGAAGAATGAAGAATGATCGCTACGCTCCGAATGAAGAATGTTTTTTCCTAAGAGCATAGCAAAGACATTCTTCATTCTTCATTTTTCATTCTTTATTCTTCATTTTTAATATACACCATCGTTCCCGAAGGTTTCGCCTTCGGTTTATTCTTCATTTTTCATTTTCGTTTCATATTTTATCAGATTTGTGTCCTTTGTCCATTTGAGTCAATATTTCTGTTTAAAAAATTTGTGATTCAGAAGATTTTTGTGTTATTTTGCGATGCCATCAGCAGAGGAGTCACTGCATGGTGCATCCTGCATGCCGCAGGAAGGTTCTCTAAACAAACCAACAACACATTTGAATCAACCCAAACTCTCCTCCGAGAGAGTCAGATAACATCTAAAGGTGTATGAAAAAATTTCTATTCTCAATGATGATTCTCACCACTGCACTATCAGCATGCACCGATTCGGAACATGCCATCGAACAGCGTGTCAACGAACTTTATGAACAGATGACACAGGAAGAACGCATCGCACAGTTGCGAGGCTTATACATGCAAGAATTCTTCGATGAAAACGGGAAATTAGACACCGCCAAGTGTCGGAAAATCATTCCCAACGGCATTGGGCATTTCTCGCAATTCGCCTTCCAGTATTCCGCTGATCCTAACGACATACGCGACAAAGTGGCCGCCATGCAAGACTGGCTCATCCACAACACACCCAGTGGCATCCCTGCCCTCTTCCACGAGGAAGTGCTGACAGGTATGAACACACGCGATGCTACGGTCTATCCTCAGCAAATCGGACTTGCCTGCTCCTTCAACCCCGAATTGGCAGAACAGAAAACCATTCAGACCGCCTACGCCATGCGACGCATGGGTGGACGCTTGGCACTTTCGCCTATGGTGGATGTGGTGCGCACGCCGTCTTTCAACCGCTTGGAGGAGAGTTATGGCGAGGATGCCTACCTATCTGCCGTGATGGGAACAGCCTTCTGCAAATATAAGAATTTTGATAGAGTGTATATTCATGCATCTACTGATGGAAGAGATACTTCTGCCACACGAGACAATGATTCGATTGGCAGGCAGTCAGGTGGTGATGACAGGTTACCATGCCGTGCATGGCACCAACTGTGTAGCCAACAAGGAAATCCAAGAAGGCATCCTGCGCAACTACCTCGGTTTCGATGGCATGATGGTCAGCGACTACGGTTCCATCGACCAAATACCCGACCTCCCCGACAATATGCACCGAGGTGTGGCTGCCATCAATGCGGGCAACGATGTGGATTTCCCGAAGGGAGAAAGTTACGTCTTTCTGCAAGAAGCCATTGACAAGGGTATCGTGACACAAGAAACCTTGGGGAAAGCCGTGAAGCGTGTACTCACCTACAAGGCACGCTGCGGTTTGCTCGACAAGAATCCAGAACTCTACTACAAGGAGAAAATCGTGTTCGACACCCCCGACGAACGAAAGACCGCCTACGAACTTGCTACACAGTCCGTGGTTCTACTCAAGAACGAAGGTGTCCTTCCTTTGCAAGGCAAGAAAAAGCTACTGCTCACGGGTCCGAATGCCAACACCATGTGGGCGATGCTGGGCGACTACACTTTCCAGTCCATGCGCTACTTCTGGAAATTGAAAACAGAAGACGACATGCACCCGAAGATTGTGGGACTCAAGGAAGGCATGGAGAAGCGCAAACCCGAGGACATCCAGCTAAGTTATACACGCGGTTGCGACTGGACCGAGACCGTGGAGACATGGATTGAGGAAGGTGGTGACCAGCGTGCCGAATGGATGCGTGAACTGCTCGACCGCACAGTCCACCATCCAGAAACGGCTGATGCAGCCGAAGCACTCCGTTTGGCAGCCGACTGCGACGTGATTGTGGCAGCGATGGGTGAGAACGTGTTGCTGAGCGGTGAGAACCGTGAGCGTCCGACGATGTATCTGCCTGGACGACAGGAGGCATTTGTCAACCAACTCATCGCCACGGGAAAACCAGTCGTACTCATCGTGTTTGGTGGACGCGCTCAAATCATCTCCCGCATCGCTCCTCGTTGTGCAGCTATCATTCAGGCTTGGTATCCAGGCGAGGAAGGTGGCAACGCCTTGGCTGACATCCTCTATGGAAAGGTATCGCCATCGGGAAAACTCTCTGTGAGCTATCCTAATGTGGAAATCCACGAACCTATCTGTTACAACTATTCGGCTGAAGCAGACCCACGCATCGAATGGGCATTCGGCTACGGACTCAGTTACAGTTCTTTCTACTATGCCAACTTGCAAATGGACAAGAAGGCAAGTACCACCGCACGTGCCATCCATGTTTCTTTCGACGTGAAAAATACAGGAACTATGGCAGCCGACGAAGTGGCACAAATCTACTTGTCGCCAACCGACAGCCAGCAACCTATTCGCCCTATCCAGTTGCAGGGATTCGGACGTGTGAGTCTCCAGCCAGGCGAGACACGCACGCTCCATTTCACGATGTCGCCCGAGCAATTCGGTTATTATGCCGACGGACACTGGAACATCGACCCAGGGCTCTTCATCATCAAGGTGGGAGCATCCTCTGCCGACATCCGACTGAAAGGGGAAATAGAACTCACTGGCGAAAAACTGACTCCTAAGTTAAGAAGTACCTATTTTACGCAACAAGTGCTCAAGGAAAAGTGAAGCCTCACCCCCAAGCCCCTCTCCAAGGGGAGAGGGGAGTAGAATGATATTTGAAAGATGAAAAGCCTCAACCCAAACCCTCTACAAAGAACGGGAACTTGGGAAGAGGCTTTTCATTTTTTTTCATTTTGTAATTCTATTTCACTTTTTTGTGTTAATTTTGCACGTTATTTCTATCTTTATTAAGATGACAAACATAAAAAATTAACGACCAATGACGAAAATGAAAATGATTGCACTGTCATTGCTGCTGATGCTACCTCTGTTAGTTTCTGCCCAATCGTACTGTGGCGAACACAAGTTCGATGGGGTTCACAAGAACGAAGTCACGGGGTACTTGGTAGGAGGTAAGAACGTGGTGACAGGTTGGTTCTTGGGTCCAACCGTGTCCTACAAGCGACACCTGACCGACCGATGGAGCGTGGAAGGCAACATGCAAGCGCAATTCGGCAAACAACTCTATGGCATTTATGCCCAGGGCAGTTATCGCCTACCCGTGAGCTATTTCAACTTCTATTTTAACGGTAAAGTGATGTATAACCGTTATAATCTTACTCGCACCAACGAATACGTCATGAATCTGTCCGTTCTGATGGAAACACCGTACTTCGAGTTGCAAGTGGGAGAATCGGGCATTCGCTACCACATGCTGCACTCGAGCTACAACGAACCAATGACTTTCACTTTCGGAACGGGCGTGAACATCCGTCCTCGCTGGAACTCGTGGAACATCGGACTCTATTTCCGCAACTTCGATGAGTTCTATTACGAAAACTGGAACATCAACTGGGGCGTGCGCTTCAACGCCAAACTGACTCAGCAACTGAATCTCTTCGGTGAATTTAAAGTGCGCCCTGCTGGTAGTCTTAGCCAATTGGCAAGCAAATATGAAACCTCTGAAAAAATCGGAGTGAAATACGTGTGGTAAAGCCTCACCCCCAGCTCCTGGACCCCTCCAGCTCCCCTGAGAGGGGAGAGATGAGGAGAGATGGGACGAGGGAAGTAGAATGAAACCTGAAACTCTGAAACTTGAAACCGGCACGCAGTGCCTTGAAACTTGAAACAATGAAAAAAATTAATAGCATATTGATGTTGCTTGTGGCGGTTGCCACACTCAGTTCGTGCGAAAAAGTGAGTCCCATCGGCGTGCTCATTGCAGGTACAGGCGTGGAGGATCGCGTGAAGATGTCGAACCTCTATTACCAAAAGCATCAATTAGATTACAAAGACCAATGGATAGATAGCGTCGATTACACCTTCCTCGTTGGAGCGGACAGCCATATCACCAACGACACCTGTCGCATGGCTGAGATGCTGCAAATAGGACTCGACAACAACGACCTTTTCTATGCTCACTTGGGCGACATTGCCGACACAAAAGCCGAGTACTATATCAACTTGGATAACACGTTGCAGCAATTCAAGCGCAAATATGCAAATAAATACTTCCATGAAATTCCTGAGGATGAATTGAGTACTCGTGACCGTGAGGGTTTGTACTGCACAAAATCTGGTGACACCCTCCGCTATGAGGATATTGATTATCCGTTCTATCCCGTGGTAGGCAATCACGACCTCACTCACAACGGTTGGCCGCTGTGGTGCAACATTTTCCACTCTTCCTTTTATGAGTTCAATATCATCTTGGGCAATACGCAGCAATACGACCACTTTATCTTCCTCGACACTGCCAGTGGTACACTCGGCGAGGAGCAAGTGCGACTCATCGAGGAGGGTATTTTGGATGCAAAAGACATCGGAAGCTATATGGGCTTCAAATGCCGCTACACGTTCGTGTTCAGCCACACGAACATCTTCCGCCCATCCAGTTTACAGTTCTCATCCACTTTCGCCCGCGAGGAAACGTTCTACCTGCTCAGCCAGTTTGAGGAATGGAACGTGACTGCCGTATTCTGCGGACATGTTCATGCTTGGGATGAGCGCGACTTTGCTGGGGTTCACTACGTCACCCTCGATTCCATGAGCGAACGCAACAGTCCTAATCCAGGAAAATACTTGTTGCGTGTCCACCTGAAAAAGAATGGCGAAATCGAGTACGAACGAGTACAAATGAACTATGTAAAAAAGTGAGAAGTGAAGAATTAGGAGTGAGGAATTAGGAAAGAATTGATAATAAAGCGATAGAAACGAAGGGGGTTACGAGTTTGTTCGTAACTCCCTTTTTTCATTGAATATGAGGATATGAGCCCCAAAAAGGGTGTCAGACCAACAAAAACAAGCGATTTAAAAAAAATTAACACTACATAGAACTTCTATTCCATTAAAATTTCTTAAAATTGCAGCCGAAACCAATACACACAACGATACAATAACACCGACACACTTAGTTGTTTCAACCCAAATACATTAGATACGACTACTTTTTTTCTATACTATTTTTTATCATCTATTCAACTTCAACACTAATTATTCCATGAACAAAAAAGGTAATTTTTTAGTGCTTTTACTCATGCTGGGCATGCTATTCGGCTTGCCAGGCAGCATGTTTGCGCAAAAGCACGTAGTGACAGGCACCGTAGTTGACCAGAACGGGGAACCGATGGTCGCTGTGACGGTGATGGAAAAGGGTACCAGCAATGGTACAATCACCAATTTCGACGGTGTTTTCAGCCTTTCGGTTGCCAACAACGCCACACTCTCGGTTAGTTTTGTAGGTTTCAAGACTCAAGAAACCAGCACAACAGGCAAATCCAACGTAAGAATCGTTTTGCGTGAAGATAACGAACAGCTCGATGAAATCGTGGTTGTTGGTTACGGTACTATGAAGAAATCCGACCTCACGGGTGCTATCACTCGCGTAGGCGAAAAGGAACTCCAGTCGCGTCCTGTGAACAATGCCTTCGAAGCATTGCAAGGCAAGGCAGCAGGTGTGGACATCACCACCAACGAGCGCCCAGGACAGATTGGTAGCATCCGCATCCGTGGTGAGCGTTCGCTCAATGGTGGCAACACCCCACTCTACGTAGTTGACGGTGTGCCTCTCATGTCAGCATCAGGCATTGAAACGCTCAACCCTCGCGACATCGAGTCCATCGACATCTTGAAGGACGCCTCTGCCACTGCCATCTACGGTTCACGTGGTGCCAACGGTGTCGTAATCGTCACCACCAAGCAGGGACAGTCGGGCAAAATGGCTATCGATTACACAGGAACACTCACCGTGTCGAACATCATCGACCGTTCACCATCGATGAGCGCAGCTGATTTCATCCAGTTCTCCCGCTGGGCAAAGCACAATGCTGACCCATCCGCATACGCCGACCCAATGAAACCTACTCAGGCTGAGGACGCAGCTCTCTTCGGTGAGACCGCTTCCCTCGACCCTACTTTCTACAACAACGTCATGAACGGATGGTCGGGTAACACTTGGGATGCATCAAAAGTGAAAAACACCAACTGGACCGACTACGTAACTCAGACCGCACTCTCTCAGGAGCACACCCTCGCAGTGAGTGGAGGTACAGACAAGATGAAGGCATACGCATCCTTCGGTTACTTGAACAACAAGGGTACTCAGAAAGGACAATGGTATGAGCGCTACACAGGTAAGGTGAATGTGAATATCCAGCCAACAAAATGGTTCACCCTTCAGGCTTCCATCAATGGCACTTGGAGCGAAATGGACTACGGTATGTCCACCTTCCAAGGTAGAAGTGGTTCTGTGCCTGATGCCATCTACGGCACCGCTAAGACCATCTTCAACTACGCACTTCCTTACGATGAAAACGGCGATAGAATCATCAACCCAGGTGGACAGAGCACCGTATATAACATCATGGAAGAATGGAACCACTCCACTCAGAAATCACAAAGTTTCCGTGCATTGGGTAACTTCTCAGGCACCATCGACTTCGGCGAAATCCTCGAGCCGCTGAAGGGCCTGCGCTACAAGCTCGCCTTCGGTCCTGACTTCCGCCACTGGCGTGAAGGTGCTTACGTGGATGGTTTCTCCACTCATAAAATCAATTCCAACGGCACTGAGGGTAACAACTACTCTCGCTTGCAGAACCGCCGCGACTTCTCATGGACACTCGACAACATGATTATGTTCGACCGCACATTCGCAGAGAAGCACAAGGTGGGTGTCACCCTCTTGCAGACCGCTTCGAAGTGGAACATCGAAAACTCTTCCATGAGTGCCAACAAGATTGAGAAGGACTCCTACCTCTGGAACGCATTCAACACAGTCGATGTCACCAACTCCGACCAGGCAGTTTCCATTGGTTCAGGCTTGGTAGAGCGTCAGTTGGAATCTTACATGATTCGTCTGAACTACGGTTTCAACGAACGTTACCTCATCACTGCCAGCGGACGTTGGGACGGTGCTTCCCAGTTGGCTGACGGACACAAGTGGGACTTCTTCCCATCCACAGCCCTCGCTTGGCGTGCCAGCGAAGAGGAATTCATCAAGAACATCGACTGGATTAGCAACCTGAAGGTACGTCTCGGTGTGGGTGTCACAGGCAACGCAGCCGTTTCTCCTTACGAGACCAAGGGTGATATCACCAGCATCTTCCTCCCATTCAATGGCATGGGCAACGTGATTGGTTATACAACCAACGAACCTTACTACACGAACTCGCAGTTGGCAATGGCAAACCCTGAACTCGGTTGGGAAAAGACCACTCAGTGGAACCTCGGTCTCGACTTCGGATTCCTCAACAGCCGCATCTGGGGTAGCTTGGAATTCTACTGGAGCCGCACCAACGACGTCATCATGCAGACCAACATCCCTACCCTCACGGGATTCCCATTCACATACGCCAATGTGGGTAAGACCAAGAACCACGGTGTTGAAATCACCCTCAACGCACTTCCTGTGAAGCTGAGCAACGGTTTCAAGTGGGAAACCAGCTTCAACGCTGCTTATCAGAAGGATGAAATCGTGGAACTCGCATACGGTAAGAACGACATGCCTGACAACTCCCTCTTCATCGGTGAGTCGCTCAGCGTATTCTACGGCTTCGGCAACAAGGGTATCTGGCAGGACACTGCAGAGGACAAGGCTGAAATGGCTAAATGGGCAGAGAAGGGCTACAACTTCCGTCCAGGTAACGTGCGCCCTGAAGACGTGAACGGCGACTACGAAATGACCATCGAGGACCGCAAGGTTTTGGGTAACAGAAACCCTAAGTGGACTCTCGGATGGACCAACACCTTCTCTTTCAAGGGCATCGAATTGGGCATCTCCATGTTCGGACGTTTGGGTTATATGTTCTCCACTGGTGGCGAACCACTCACAGCTACTGCCAACCAGCGCGAAGTGGATTACTGGACACCTTACAACACAGGTGCTGAATACCAGATGCCTATCTACGCACAATCCACATCTGGTTCGGGCGACAACTACTCATCACTGCTCGGCTTCAAGAAGGCATCGTTCATCAAGGTACGCAACATCTCTTTGGGCTACAACCTGCCTAAGAACTTGAAGCAATCCATCGATGGATTCGACCTCGACACTGGCCGCACATACTTCAACCGCAGCTTCGTCTTCGGTCTCGAAGTGGGATTCTAATCAAGTGATTTTTGAATCTTGGTTTAACGTTTAACGTTTAAAGTTTAACGTAGTTACACTTCTCCGCGAAAACTAAAAAACTTAAAAACTCATCAACTTAAAAACTAAAATATGAAACTATATAAATATCTGATAGGAGCGGTGCTTGGCGCAAGTGTTTTGGCAAGCAACACCTCCTGCAAGGGTGACTTCCTCGATGAAGACCTCACCACCAAGTATTCCACACAATACTTCGAGACA
>OMTC01000077.1 GCA_900313845.1 uncultured Prevotellaceae bacterium | reverse complement strand
CCTGGCGGAAATTACGGGCCTTCAGGCCGGCGAAGACCTCACAACCTACTTTGTTGGGGCAAAGGTGAGGGCGCGTAAATTCCACATCACAGACACCCACAGGGACATTATTGAGACCGATGACAACCTGTTTCTGCAGCGGGAAGGTAATGGCACCACCACGCTCAGGATCGTAATTGTCGTTCAGACGGTTGAACGTGATAAAGTTCTTCAGAGAGCAGTAAACCTTTGCATTGCTGATATAGGCCTTCTTCAGCAGGTTCTGAGGCAGGTTGTAGGTCAGCGTGATATCCTTAATCTTGAAACCGAATCCTACTGTGATGTCGTCGGAGAAGTTTTCTGTGAGTGACACCGATGTCATGGAAAGGTTGAGCACACGTGTCTTCTTGAATTCCATCTTCGCGGTCAGTCCGTTGTTGAAGGTCATGTCCACACCGATGAGTGGTGAGAACTGCTCGTTGATGCTCACGGTTGATACGTTGTACATGCTGCTTGGCACAGGGTTGCCCGTGGTGACATCTTTCACGAAACCGAGGTCGCCCATGTATTCCATCCATGATTTAAAGGTGTTGTAAGAACCCACGGAATAGACGCTCTTGTATGCATGGTTGATGTTGAAGCTCTTGAAGCGGTCGGCAAACCAAGGCAGTTTCGACAATCCACTATAAGTAATCTTCCAGTTTGGCAACATCTTTGACAATGCAGGGAAGATGGACAGAGCTTGCTTGGAAACATCGGAACCTGTGTAAGCAGAGAGGAATGCAGGAATCAGCACATCGGCTGAGTAAGGTTCCACACCACCATTCTCTTTGTTGTAAGGTTTTCCTTCCAATGGACCCGAACCTGCTGGATAGGTCGTTTCAGCATATTGTGCTTCCATGCGTTCTTGAACAAGAGAAATGTTATCTACAAACTTGCGGAACGTCTCGGAATAGTAGTCGTTGTTGATGTTTCCAGAACTCTTGAATGCAGTCTTCGCTGTGATGGTCGTCATGTTGAAGCTACCGCTCTGAGAGGCTGGCATGCCGCTATACATGAATTGGATGCTGCGAGTCTTGTTCTGGGTGTGCGACGCATTGAGGTCAATCTTCAAGTCACGAACAGGTTCGAGTGCCACACGCAACTGAATGTCTTCCATGGCTGCGGTTGTGGCAGGTGTGGTGATGGTGGTGTCGTTCTGCATGAGCCAACCATTCCTTGCCGCCTTCTCTATGTAGCTGTTGCTAATGGCACCGAAGGCAAAGTCGAGACCTGGCGATAGGATACCGTTCAAACGTTTCTGACCGAAGGCATCGCCAATTTCTGTGGTGAAGCCTGGAAGAGTCATGGCGTAAGTGTTACGGTATGACAAGCTGGCATTGCGTATCATCATCAAACCGCGTGCAACTACTTGCGCTGGCTTATACCAGCTCTTTTCCTCCAGCTTTGGTTTCGCTGTGACGAACACTTCCACTGTAGTGGAGTCGTGATTCTTAATCTTGATGGTATTGGCATCGACCTTCTTGTATTTCAGGTCGTAGGTCTTGCCTTCCTTGGTCTTGGCACGAACCACAATTCGCTTGGAGTTCTGTCCGTGTTTCAGTTCCACGTCGGCAGAGTCGTTCAGAACCACTTCCTTCGTGAATCCCTTGTTCTTCTTTTCGTCAGCCTTGGCATTCTTAGCGTTTTTAGTATCTTTCGAGTCTTTAGCGTCCTTAGCATCTTTAGCATCCTTGCTGTCCTTGGCATTCTTCGCATTTTTGGAAGTGGTGCTATTGGTCTTTGCTTTGGTGGAGCGTGAATTGCCCGAGAAGCGCTTGTTGGCTTCGTCCAAGAATTTCGATTTCTTATAAAGGGTTTCAAAATTGATTTTACCGTTCACACTGATGTTTCGTGTGCTGACAGCGGTGTGACCAAGCGACTTTCCGTTTTCCAGTTCTGTTCCTCGTGTCCATCCGTATGTGGAGTTGTAGGAACCATCAGCACTGAGCCAGTCGAGAATTGGAATCTTGTTGAGTGGCACTTGGTAGCTGGCGCTAAACTTAGAGTCGTAAGTCAAAGGACGACCCAACCTCATCAAGCTGTGGCGCACAGAGTCTTTCCATGCTGAATATTCATCAGGATAGAGGTCCTTGTTAATCACCACGTATGGCTCCTCAATCTCTGCATGAGTAGCGGAGGTGTAAGTGAGTTTCAAGGCTTTGAAAATATCCCATCGGATGGAGAGGTCACGGTTCCAAAGGAACTGCTCGGAGAAGGTGACTGGCAACTTCGAGCCGGCATCGATGTCGCGCTCTTGCAGTTCGTGGTAAGTGCGCATGAGGTCCGTGTTGAACGAGAAGCTCTGAGGCAGATAGTTGAGGTTCTGCGCCTTGATGATGTCGAGCCATTTCGACTTTCCCTTCATCTTCTTGAAAGGTTCCAATGTCTTATATTTAGGAGAATAGTTGTAGGAGAAGTTTCCTTTCCAGTTCTCATCATTGTCATAAACGACGGTCTCTCCTTCCTTGTAGCGCTTGCTGTGGGAGTAGCTCAAGGAGAAGTTCGCAGGGTCGAATGGCATTGGTTTGCGACTCTGATAGTTCGATTTCCAGTTGGAGAGCGAGAAGTTCTTGTTCTTCGTCAGCGTTTCTGTAATGGATCTGAGGGAGTCGCGGGCACTACCTTCCAATTCGTCGAGTGCATCCTTCAGAAGCATATCTGTGTCGAAAGGATTGTACTTAGGCGAGATTCTCTGATAACTGTAGGAATAGTAGAGCGGCAATTGCATCTTCCACTTCACAGGGAACAGTTTTCCTAACTCGAAGTTGGTGGTGATACTCCATTCGTATTGATTCTTGTCGCTACGTTGGGAAACACCTTGCTCGAGTCCACCAAATCCTGCCGTTTCCATGTGACCAGAAACGTTCACACTACCCAGGTCGGATAGTTGAACATTCATGTTGCCTTGTGCAGCCCAACCACCTTCGTTGTTGTAACCCTGCATACGAAGTTCGTTCACCCACACTTCTACGGAGTTGGTGCGACGTCCGTTGTTTCTCACACCAATCATCACTGTCTTGATTTCGCCCAGCGATGGATTACCCATCACGCTAATCTTGTTGTTTGGACGGCTTTCGTCGTACATGGAGAAGAGCTTGGTGTAGCTTGCTTCGCCACTCAAACGTGCCTTGTTGCGTTCATGCTTGATGTCGGTCAGAGTCTCGAAGTCGATATCAATCATGTTCTCTACAGGCCAAACAGCCTCACAGCCTTGAGTGGTGTAGGTGTCGTATCTACCTTCTGGCGTGATTCTCAGTGGCACTTCGTATTCGTAGTAATTGCTCTTGTTATCAGAACCCAAACGGAGGAATGCGCTCATCTGGAAGTCTTCCAGACTCTTATCGCTTTCGAGAGCATTGGCGTGGATGAACATTTGCAAATGCTTGTACTTGCGGAGGTCGAGGTTCATGGTCTTATATACACCACGTGCATCGCCCGAAGAGAGGTTCTCAACGATAATGGAGAGGGCTTGCTCGTTTTCCTGAGTGATTTGCGACTGGCTTGGGTCCGTCACACGACTGATGCCTGGAGGCAACACGTAGTTGACTGGAGTCTTGTCGTTGTTCTCCTCAATATTCACAGCAGCTGTGTGGACTGTTCCCGACACACTTGGCTTCTCTCCCGTGAAGAGTGGCTGAGTGTAGTTGCGCCATTCACTACGCACGAGGTCGAGGCTGGCAAAGCGCATGATGATTGGCTGCTCGAAATTCGTGAGATACATACGCATGAAGCGAATGCTCGAGAAGTCGTTGATAGAGCCCTCCTTCTTTTCGTAACCATCCACAGGAATGCGGAACTGATACCAAGTCGCTTCTTCCGTTTTGTCGTTACGCAGTTTCACATTGGTCTTGCGTGAGTCAACGATGAAGTTCTGACCCACCACGAGGTCTTCAGGACGAATAGATACTTTGTATTGGAAGAAGTTCTCATATTCGTTCATGGTGTAGTCTTGGTTCACGTCTTCCACATCAGGAGTGGTCTTGTAGGCGGTGGAATAACTTTCGCCACTCTCGCTGGAGTTTGGCGAGTTGCCTTCCACACCATTGATGCGCTTGTAGCGATCTAGAATGGATGTTTCTTTGGCATCGTAGTCGGAACCACGGAAATAATGGTAGTCGTCGCCAGCAGGGTCATTATAGATGGAGTCGTAAACGTCCTGATCCACTTTCCCTTGAAGGGCAGCAAGATAGTCGGAATAGATGCCATAGTTGCGCTCATCAGCATCTGCCAAACCGTTGAAACCAATATCCTGCTTCTGGCGTGCACCGCTTTCTGTGGAGAAGGAATAAACCACACTCTTCGCATTTGGCACGCGTCCCCAAGTGGTCTCAAAATAGTTGGTGCCATTCACAGGCATACCACTCTCGTAGAATTTCTTACCATCCTTCAAGATGTCTTCGCTCACGTCACCGAGGTTGATGTAGAAATCACCACCATAGTTGCCGGCTTTGTCGCGAGTGTAGATGAATGGGTCGAGCAGCCAGAATTCGATGTATTGCACGTTGGCTGTCTCAAAATCGCTGGTATCGAGTTTTCGCATCATACCACCCCAACGCTTCGATGGGTTGTTGAGGCGTCCGCGATTATCCACATCGGTGTCGAGGTTATAAGGACCACGCTCGTTTGGATAGTAAGCAAGGTTGAGTACAGGCAGAGTGTTGCTTTCTCCCTGGTTCACATCCTTGTTTGGATATACTTCACGAACAAACACCTCTCTCACATAGTGGTTGGAGAGCTGGTCGAGGTCACCCTTGATGTGTCCTGGGGTAAGCGACGAACTACGGCGAGTGAAGAGAGGGTCGATATTGTACCAAGCAAGGAGAGAACGGTTGTAGCCGTACATCTTATCGTTGCTGAGGTTGCCATATTGCAAGTTGGATGGAGTGGAGGCGAGAGCCCACGACTGTGGACTGCTCACGTCGATGCCGCTCTTGGTGGATTCGAAGTCGTCAATGTATGATGCATTGCCTTGCACACCTTTGGCCTCGCCTGCAATGAGTTGTGCCACTTCGGCTGAGAGGGAAATGCTCGAAGGCTGGCTCACGTCGATAAGCGGAATTTTGTCGAGCATATTGGTGAGCCATTGCGACTGCTGTTTCCAGTTGAGGTTCAATCCCCAAATCATGTTGTTCAGAGGTTCGTTACCCATACCCACCTTCGTGGTGAGTGCCTTTTCCTTGAGTTTCATGAACGTACCGCCCAACTGGAAGTTCTTCGTGAAGTCGTAAGTCCAGTTCACACCAATCATCGTCTTTCGCATGGTGCTGGATTCCGATGTGCTTTCCACGCTCGCCTTGATGTCTGTGTTGGCATCGAGGATGCTCTGGTTGAGAATCGTCACTTTACCAAGTGTGTAGTCCACCTCGTAGTCAGTGCCTTCGGTGAGGGTGACACCACCCGCAGTGACAACCACTGAACCTTGTGGGATGTTCATTGAACCGAGGTCGATTTCGCTTCCGCTCGAACCTTTGTATTCTCCCACCAAGGAGAATTTATTCTTTTCCGATATTTGTTTTGCCACGACCTTGGTCGAGTCGTACAGTGCATCGTAGCAATACTTATCGGCAATGGCATCATTACCAATCTTTTGTCGTAACCAGTCACCGAATGGTTCCACAACAGGGAAGATGATGCGACCCTGACTCGGCTGAACCGTATAGTTTTCGATATAGTCGAACTTACCGTTTGGATTCGTCTTGTTGTTATCGTCCAAGCGGTCTAAGTTCATCATTTTCAGCAGGGTCGTCTGTTTCCAAGGCTCTTCAGGCAGATAGTTGAGGTTCACACCTGTGGTGTCGCTCAGATATTTCACGTCGAGCTTGAATTTCTCTTTCTGCATGGACTGTGCCCTGAGTGAATACACGTTCTTCATCATCAGGTCCCAGTTTCCCATCTTTGGCGAGTTGTTCGTGTTTTTCAGCAGTTTTACGAACAATGCCTTGTCGGCATCCTTCACGTCGGCAGAGAACTCACCCACCTGATAGGTCGTTCCATTTGCTGTATATTCAAAGGCGATGGCAAGCACTTGGTTAGGCTGCATGGTGCTCTTCAGCGACACGTAGCCCAAGTGGCTGTTGAGTGTATATTCTGAAGAACTGAGCAGACGTGCATTTTCAATCTTTTCGTAATCCACGCCACCCTTCATGATGCCATCGAGCACGGTGCTTGTCTGGTCGATGACACGTGCTTCCACATAGTCGGTGAGAAGGTAGTTGTAGAGGTCGTTGGCTCTGTTTTGTGGCAGTTTCGAGCCCGAACTTCTCCATTGCTTGTTACTGATTTTTGTGCCTTCAGCAAGGTCAACAAGACCAATGATGTTTCTTGTGTTTTCAACGTGTCCCGACGTATTTGTCACCCAGATTTCCACACGGTTGATGGTCACACCGCTCGTAATGGTTGGCAGTGTTGAACATGCTTTGTCATAATTGTCACGGAAATACTGAGCTAAGAAGAAGTGGCGGTTCTCATCGTAGTCGTAGGCTTGGATGTCGAAAGGTGTAAACTGACTTCCGCCTTGTGAACCGACTGTCTTTGAAGTCGATTTCTTCTGACTGACAACGGTTTGCAGATTGAGCTTTCCAAACTGCATGTCGGTGCGGATACCAAACAGGGTGGAAGCACCCGTCACGAGTGAGTTGTTGGATGGAAACGAGATGTTACCTGCTTCAATCAGTTTCACGATTTCGTCCTCCTTGCCTTCGTATTGCAGCTTCAGGTTCTTCGAGTCGAAATCGAAGGTCGCATCCGTGTTGTAGTTGATGTTGAAGTCCATCTTGTCGCCCACCTTGGCATTCATCGAGAGATTGATTTTCTCGTCGAAGTCGAAGCTGGTCACCTTGCGATTACGTTCTGAAAGCGATGGGTTGTCGGTGAACTTGTAGTTGTAGCCGAATTTCAGTTCTGCAGAACCCTGCGACTTGATTTGCACACCGCCTGGACCGAAGATTTTCTCTGCTGGACCAAGGTCGAAGTGCATATTGGTGAAGTCGAATTTCTCCTTACCTTTGCGCACAAACAATGAGTCGTTACGCTCGCGGAAATAGGCATCAAGTTCTTTTCGCTCAGTCCATTTCATGTACTCTGCTGGAGTCATCAACCAAGGAGCAGACAAGAAGTTGTCACCTAATTTTGCACCCACACGAAACATGCCCGTTTTCTCATCATATTCTCCCGCTTCGGGTTTCAAGTTCTCAGGGTCGCTCAAGTCATACGGATAATCCTTTGGACGGTCGCCATGCGGATAATCTGTCTTCTTCACCTTTCGCGCCAGTGAGTCGGGTGGCAGCAAAGGTGATGAAGAATGAAGAATGCCGACTTTGTCGGAGAATGAAGAATGTGAGTTTGCATGAAGAGATGATGAGTAATCCTCATTCTTCATTCTTAATTCTTCATTCTTCATTTCAATCCTCCATCCCTCCGTGTCCACCGTCCAGAGGTCGGAAGTCAGCGCAGGAGCAGCGAAGGCAACGAGAGCGATGCCTAACATCAAATAGAGGAGTCTATATTTCAGGTTCTTCAAAATGTAGTTTCTTTTTAATGGTGGGTTCTATAAATTATGTCGAGTTGATTTTTGAATTGATTTGATTGGATTTTTGTCAGTTTTTGAGGGCGCATAGCGAGCTATGTAACCGAGAAAA
>OMTC01000140.1 GCA_900313845.1 uncultured Prevotellaceae bacterium | reverse complement strand
AATGGACTTTCCTTTGAAACGTACTTCGAGTGTAGCACGATTATATCGTTGTCCATGACACACTTCGCAAGGCACCTGAATGTCGGGTAGGAAATTCATTACAATCGTTTTGTAGCCGTTTCCGCCACATGCTTCGCATCGTCCTCCCTTCACATTGAATGAAAAACGCCCTGGTTTGTAGCCTCGGATTTTTGCCTCTGGCATCTCCACGAAAAGTGAACGAATATCGGAGAAGACACCTGTGTAAGTGGCAGGATTGGAACGAGGGGTACGTCCCAAAGGAGATTGGTCCACACTCACCACCTTATCTACTAAATTGATGCCTTCGATGGAGTCGTATTTCAGAGGGTCCTTCAGGGAACGATAGAACTTCTGACAAAGGATAGGTTGCAAGGTATCATTCACAAGGGTAGATTTACCAGAGCCGCTCACCCCCGTCACGCAAATCAGTTTTCCCAAAGGAAACGCCACATCCACATTCTTCAGATTGTTTCCTTGGCATCCATGCAGCACAATCTTTCTATCATCTTCATACGTCCATTTTCCTCTATCCTTCTTATCCATGTGCTCCTCGCCTCTCAGCCAGCGAGCCGTAACGGTATCGGCTTGAAGGAGTTGGGCTGGAGTGCCTTCGAACACCACCTCGCCTCCATATCGTCCTGCTCGTGGACCTATATCCACAATATAATCGGCAGCCATCATCATGTCCCTGTCGTGCTCCACAACAATAACCGTGTTTCCCAAATCACGCAGTGCCTTCAGCGAATGAATCAATCGCACATTATCCCGCTGATGCAGTCCGATACTTGGCTCATCCAAGATATAGAGCACATTCACCAATTGTGAGCCAATCTGAGTGGCAAGACGAATGCGCTGACTCTCTCCACCCGAAAGTGAAGCCGTTGGTCGGTTGAGATTCAAATAATCGAGTCCCACATCGAGCAGGAATTTCAAACGTTTGTTGATTTCCTTCAGAATCTCCCCAGCGATGGACGCCTGACGCTCAGGCAGATGTTCCATGATATGCGTTCCCCACTCGTAGAGCTCGCTCAAATCCATTTTCGACAAATCGTAAATGTTGTGCTCACCAATCTTGTAGCACAGCGACTCTCTTCTGAGTCGAGCACCCTGGCAATCGGGACAGGTGCACACCCTATCGAAGGATTCTGCCCATCGCTGTGCCTGTGCAGAACTTTCATCCTCACCCAGTTGCCGAATGAATTTGGCAATGCCTTCATACTCACAGAAAAAGTCACTGCTGGTGTGCACTTTCGCTGCCTTGATGCAAATCCGTTCATCCGAACCATAAATCACATCGTGAAGAGCCTCTGGGGAGAGGTCCTTGATAGGTGTTTTGAGGTTGAAACCATACATTTCAAGCACAGCCTCAATCTCGAAAAAAATCATAGAACTCTTTGCTTTACCAAGTGGAGCCAGTCCTCCCTCACTCACGCTCAGATTCTTATTGGGAACGATTTTGTCCTCATCAATCAAACTCACGTATCCCAACCCCTTGCATCGAGGGCAATAACCTTCGGGGGAATTGAAAGAGAAATTATTGGGTGCAGGATCGTTATAACTGATTCCCGTGGTGGGACACATCAGTTTTTTACTGTAATACTTAGGCTCATCACTTCCCCTTTCCAACAGCATGAGCAATCCTTCGCCTAATTTCATGGCAATCTCGATGCTTTTCTTCAAGCGTTCCGTATCCTTTGAATTCGCCACCAACTTATCCACCACCACTTCGATGTTGTGGTTCTTGTAGCGATCCACCTTCATGTCGGGCACGATGTCCATCACCTGCCCATCCACACGCATATTCAGATACCCTTTCCTGCGCATCGACTCGAACAGTTCACGATAATGTCCCTTTCTGCTTCTCACCACGGGAGCCAATATATAGATTGCCTTGCCATCGTAATCACTGAGTACCAGGTCCAGTATCTTTTCCTCCGTGTATTTCACCATCTTCTCCCCTGTGGCATAACTATACGCCGTGCCAGCACGAGCAAAAAGCAAACGCATGAAGTCGTACACCTCAGTGACAGTACCCACAGTGGAACGAGGATTCTTATTGGTGGTTTTCTGCTCAATGCTGATAACAGGACTCAGTCCCGAAATCTTATCCACATCGGGACGCTCCATTCCACCAAGAAAATTACGGGCATAGGCAGAAAAGGTATCAATATAGCGACGCTGGCCTTCGGCATAAAGCGTGTCGAAAGCCAAACTCGATTTACCACTTCCACTCAGTCCCGTGATTACCGTCAGACTGTTGCGAGGGATGGTAACATTGATATTTTTTAGATTGTGTACTCGAGCACCGAGCACTTCGATATTATCCATCAATTCCGCCGTTATTTCAATCTCGATTCAAAGCACTTATCAGATGAAATCGCTTTACATTCCACTTTCTCCTCCCCTCGGGGAGGCTGGGAAGGGACTTTATTCATTAGCCGTGGCACCATTATCATCCGCCGTTTGGTTAAAGCCAGACAACACACTGATGGTTTTTCTGATTTTGTAATGCAATCCATCGCTTCCTACCGCATCCAAATACAGAAAATACGCACCGTCCTTCACGGGCTTGCCGTTCTGCTTGGCATCCCAACCATCTTTCAGGTTCTCAAGCGTGAAGGTATGCAGTTTCTTTCCCCAACGATTTACAATCACGCCACTCGCTTTCACAAGGGACTTATACTCAATGATTAACTTATCGTTCAGGTTGTCATCATTGGGCGAGACACCATCAGGGCAAATGAGTTTCGATTCACTCACCACCACACTGATGGGTTGCTCCGTATGCAACTCTACGGTGTCTCCTTTTTCATCCACGAAAGTAACATAGAGCTTGATGCCATAGCCACCCGACTCTGTCAGCGTATAAGTGAATTCCTCGTCTGTGCGAACCAAAAATGTTGATTCCTCACCCTTATCCGAACGGAAGATTTTCCATTCACACATGTAATTATACTTCCCGCCGCCATCATTAACATTGGCAATGCAAGTAATCTCCAAAGGAGCATCTCCAGTTTCAGACTTGCTCTCTTCCACCTCAACGTCCTCCGTCGTCTTGGACGACTCGTTGTATCTAACGAATTTCACTTTTGGAGCGATGGATTGGGCATACATCCCGAAACTGAATCCACATACAGCGAGAAGCAGCAAAAAATATCTTTTCATTTTACAATAATTCGTTTTATAATTTAGAATGCAAAAATAACGATTCTCAACGACATTTTTGTATATAAAAGCAAGAAATTATTCAAGGAAAATCTTTTTAGTTTTTGTGATATACACAATTTTTAGTAATTTTGCAGTTTGAAAAATTGTGCAAATATCTTTCGAGACAATGAAAATAGCAAAAAAATTATTGTTCGGCATTTTGTTCTGTGCATTATCAACAACCGTTTTGGCACAGAAAACCGTGAAGCATGAAGTACAAAGTGGTGAAACCCTCTATTCCCTCGCCCGCAATTATGGTGTGACGGTGGATGCCATCAAGCAAGCCAACACCTTTATTGAAGGCGAGAACATCATTGCTGGGCAAGTGATTACCATCCCCAATGCCACCAAATCTGGTACGGCAACAACTACTTCTTCCTCAACCCCAACCGCTGTCGCTCCAGCCAAACAAACTCCTTCGCTTCCTCAAACTCAGCCATCCAAGAAACCTGGATGCAAGTTGATGCTGCTGGTGGAGAAAAAGACTACGGTGTATAGCATCTGTAAGGAATATGGAATCACCGAAGAGGAATTCCATCGTGCCAACCCAGAGGTGGAAAAGTCGAAAATCAAAAAGGGCAAGTACGTCTGCATTCCTTATTCTGCACAAGAACTGGCTCAGCAACGTGCCGCAGAGGAGAAGCGACAAGCCGAGAAGCGTGCTGCTGAAGAGAAAGCAAGAAAGGAAGCTGAAGAGCGTGCCGCCATCAAGCAATATCCTAAGTTGAATGTGGCTGTCATCCTTCCTTTCGACTTGAGTTCCAAAAACAAATCGAACGAAGCTATCAAAGTAATCGACTTCTACGAAGGTTTCCTCCTCGCTGTGGAAAACCTCAAGAAGCAAGGTGTTTCCGTAGATATTTATGCTTACGAGGAAAAAGGCACAACGACCAACAGCATCGACACCATCCTCACCCAGCCTATGATGCCGCACATGAACCTCATCGTAGGACCTATGCGTGTGGAGCACATCCCTGCTATCAGTCGCTTTGCCAAGCAATACAACATCCCTCACGTGGTGCCTTTCTCCACGAATGCCACTGTCACTTCCTCGTCCCCTACCACTTTCCAAGTCAACACTGCCGTGAAATCCTTGTATGGCAAGGTGTATCAGTTATTCATGGAGCGAAATCCTGATTGCCGAGTGGTATTTGTGAATTGCGACGGAACAGGCAAGGAGGACTATATTGCTGGTTTCAAGAAAGCACTCACCGATAAGGGACACCCTTTCCAGTCGTGCGAATTGTCGGAGGTGAAAGCCATTTCGAAAATCATTCCTGAAACAGACAAGCGACTCGTTTTCATCCCTACATCTGCTTCTCAACAGAACCTTCAGCAATTGGTTCGCAATCTCAATGCCAACACAGCTAACGACATCACCCTCTACAATGTCTCGCTCTTCGGCTATCCTGAATGGCAGACTTTCAAGGAGTCGAACAAGCAAAGCATGCGCAAGTACAATGCTTCCATTTTTGCCACGTTCTACACCAACAGCCGTAGTTCTGACGTGAGCAACTTCAATGCTAAGTTCAAGAGTTGGTTCAAACGCGACCAATTCAACTCATATCCTCTCTTCGGCCTTCTGGGCTACGACGTAGGTCATTTCTTCATCACTGGTCTCAACAAATTCGGCAACAAATTCTGTGAGCGTCAATCAGGACACAACGTCTCCGCCCTTCAGAATCCGATGCATTTCGAGAAGCGAGGTGCAGAAAACGGTTTTGTTAATACCAGCCTGAAGATTATCTCCATGTAAATTCTTTAACGTTTAAAGTTTAACGTTTAACGAAGTTAGGACGTGGAGCGATTCCATCCGGATGGCACTTCTCACTACTCACTTTTAGAAAATCCTTTAAAATCCTTGATTCACTCATCGCTTTTATCCCCACGGACTTTTGGGAGTATAGGAGTTTTCTTTAAAAAGAATCCTAATAAATCCCTTAAATCCCTGATTCTTTTATCACTGCTCGCTTTCCTCTTTTCACTGTCCGCATCGGCTCAAGTGGGAGAGCGTCGCACCGACCTGTCCGTTGGTGGCAGTGCAGGTTTTCTGCTTTCGCGTATCGACTTCACCCCCTCCATCAAGCAGAATTGGAAACCCGCACCGACCTTCGGATTCACAGCACGCTACATCTGCGAGAAATATTTCACGGCGATTTGCGGTGTACAGTTGGAAGTGAACTATGCTAACATGGGATGGAAGGAACTCATTGAAGACGGTTCTCTCAACGAATACCAGCACGACATCCACTACGTACAGGTTCCCATGCTCATGCAAATGGGTTGGGGGCGCGAGCGCAGAGGTTTCAAATTCGTGTTCGAGGCAGGTCCCCAATTAGGCTATGCCATCGGTACCAGCGAGAAAAAAGGTGGAGCTGGGGCATGGGACATATCGAAACGCCCTAACAACGTGGTCTATCAATACAGCCACGACATCGACAACAAGTTCGAATATGGCATCGTGGCAGGAATGGGTTTGGAATTCTCCTCCCTCATTGGGCATTTCATTCTCGATGGCCGCTACTACTTCGGACTCTCCGACACCTACGATTCCTCCAAGAAAGGTAAATTTCC
>OMTC01000032.1 GCA_900313845.1 uncultured Prevotellaceae bacterium | reverse complement strand
GTCGATGACCAAGGATTCGTCCACCACTGGGCGAACATAATGGTATTCCTTGGCGGCATTGGCAAAAGCCAAAAGGCAGTCGATGAAAGCAATCATACTGGCATCGGTCTGAATCAACGGAATGAATTCAGCCGAAGCCAACACAATCTCGTTGAAGAGTCGAGCTTCCAGACCGAGAATCTTCTCTTCAGCACCGAGAATCTTCTCTTCGTAGTCCTTCAGTTCCTGAGTGATGTAGCGTTCTGCATTCACCAGTGTCTGCTTGCGAATCCACTCCTGAGGCACTTGCTCCTTGAAGGTGTTGCGCACCTCGATGTAGTAACCAAACACGTTGTTGAAACCAATCTTCAGACTTGTGATGCCCGTCTCCTCAATGAGTCGCTGCTGCATCTTGATGAGGTAGTCCTTGCCGTTGAAAGCTATTTCACGCAACTCGTCCAACTCGGCATTCACTCCGTTGGCAATCACGTTTCCCTTGTTCACGAGGAAAGGTGGGTCAGGCTGAATCTCCTTTTCAATGCGCTCACGGAGCACAGTGCAAGGGTCGAGCAGCATGCCAACACGACGTATGCTTTCGTTTTTCGTTTCCTCACACATCTTCTTGATAGGCTCAATGGCTTGGAGTGCCACCTTCAGTTGCACCAAGTCGCGAGGCGAAACTCGTTGTGTGGCAATCTTCGAAGAGATACGTTCAATGTCACCAATTCGTTGCAACAATTCCTCGATGGAATCGCGGAAATCTGGCTCACGGAAGAAATGCTCCACCACGTTCTGACGCTCCTCAATCTTCCTCACATCCTTCAGTGGGAAGAGAATCCAGCGATGCAGCATGCGTCCACCCATTGGCGAAACAGTCTTATCGATGACACTCAGGAGCGAATCGCCTTCTTCGTTCATCGACGTAACAAGTTCGAGAGAGCGCACGGTGAAGCGGTCGAGTCGAACATATTTGCTTTCTTCGATGCGCGAAATGTTGCGGATATGTCGGATGTGCGTGTGCTGCGTTTGCTCCAGATAGAAGAGGATTGCCCCAGCCGCTACAAGTCCATCCTTCAGATGATCCACACCGAATCCCTTCAGGTTCTTCACCTGAAAATGCTGTTTGAGCTTCTGGTGTGCTGTGTCGAAAACAAACACCCAGTCGTCCATTTCGAAGGTGAAGTACTTACCACCAAAATTGCCTTCGAACATAGGTTTTCTGCCACGTTCGAAGAGTATTTCCTTCGGGGAGAAATTCGTGAGAAGCTTATCTACATAGTCGGTGGTTCCCTCCGCAACGAGGAACTCACCCGTGGATATGTCGAGGAAAGAAACGCCGCAAGCCGACTTGCCGAAATGTACTGCCGCCAAGAAGTTGTTTTCCTTATGGTTCAGCACCGTGTCACTCATTGCCACACCCGGTGTTACCAGTTCGGTGATGCCACGCTTCACAAGTTTCTTCGTGAGTTTAGGGTCTTCCAACTGGTCGCAAATCGCCACACGCTTTCCTGCACGAATCAGTTTGGGCAGATAGGTGTCGAGCGCATGATGTGGAAAACCCGCCATGGCGATGGCAGCATCAGCACGTGTGCCGAGGGCACTGCTGCGCTTGGTGAGGGTGATGCCAAGAATGTCGGATGCAATCACTGCGTCGTCGGCGTAGGTTTCATAAAAGTCGCCACAACGAAACAGAAGCAAAGCATCTGGGTGCTTCGCCTTCAGGTCGAAAAACTGTTTCATCATCGGCGTGATTTCTTCTTTCTTTGGCATATCTTGATTTTATGGTTTATAAATATACGTTTTTACGATGGATTTTTCTGACTTGTGCCAACAAAAAAAACTGTGTGCTATTCCTCATTCACATCGAAGTCCTCATCGAGTCCTTCCTCCTGAGCATTGCGCTCCAAGATTTCCCTGGCACGTTCCAAGTCGCGCTCATACACCAGGATATCCACCCCTCCGATGGCACGATTGTAGGAAAAGAAATTGCCCATATCCTCATTCTTCAGCACCGAAGGGATTCCCTCGTTTTCGAGTGCTCCCTGAAAGATATGCGCCTGTATGGCATTGTCGCACGAAATGAGTAAAACCGTTTTCATATCATCAGTTGTTTTGCAAATTCCCAAATGACAATTCCTGCCGTGGTGGATACATTCAAAGAATGCTTCGTGCCAAACTGTGGTAGTTCCAAACAGCCGTCACACATATCCACCACCTCCTGCTGCACTCCCTTCACTTCGTTGCCCATCACGATGGCAAAGTGCCCATCTGCTGGCAGCGTCAGATTTTGCAGCATGGTACTTCCCTCCACTTGCTCGATGGCAAAAACCTGATAGCCCATCTGCTGAAGTGAGGAAACGGCTTCCTTCGCATCCGCAAAATATTTCCACTCCACTGAGTCCTCCGCACCGAGTGCTGTCTTGTGGATTTCGGGATGAGGAGGTTGCGCCGTGATGCCACAAAGGAAAACGCCCTCCACACGATAAGCATCGGAAGTACGAAACACGCTACCCACGTTGTACATACTCCTCACGTCGTCAAGCACCACCACCAAAGGCATCTTGTCGCTTTGCTTGAATTCATCGACGCTCATGCGTCCCATTTCCGTGATTTTCAGCTTTCGCATAGCATCATTCTTTATCACTTACTCTTTTTCAGCGGACGAAGCATGCACCACAATCCAGCCAGCACAAACGGAATGCTCAGCATCTGACCCACATCGAACGTGGTGCTACCGTCATCCACTCCTCCCTGCACTTCCTTCAGGAATTCCACGAAGAAACGGAAGAGGAAAATGCAGAAGATGCAAAAGCCGAAGTAGAAACCACTGCCCACATCGAAGCGACTAAGAGTTTCTTTCTTCTCTTTTTCATCCTTATTACCACCAAACTTCTCAATCGTCTTTTCTTTCTCTATTGCCAAGTGCGAAGCCTTCTTCCTGAAAATCCACCAACCCACGATGAAGATGGCGATGTAAGCCAGTGCTTCATAGAGTTGTGCAGGATGACGTGGCACCAACTGCCCGTTCTGCAAGGCGTCCTGTGTGTGGAAAATGAATGCCCAAGGCACATCGGTCACCTTACCGATTATCTCCGAATTCATCAGGTTTCCAAAACGAATGAACGACGCTGCAAATGGTGCTGCAATGCCAATCATGTCGAGCAGTTTCCTTGTCTGCACCTGATGGATGCGAGCATAGAGCAGCAACGCCAAGAAAAGTCCTATCGTGCCACCATGACTTGCCAGTCCCATATAGCCAGTGAAGCGCCACTGCGATGGAAACTCATCGAACTTGATGGGCAGGAACATCTCCACCCAACCCTGAGCGGAAGTGAGGAAATAGTTTGGCTCGTAGAAGATACAATGCCCCAGTCGGGCACCCACCACCATACCAAAGAAGCAGTAGAAAACGAGCGGGTCGAACTTGCCTGTCTCCACCCATTTTCCTTTCTTGTCGAGCACAGGGTCAATCCCTTGGTCCTTGTAGAGCCAGCGAACAATGAAATAAGGTACAAGGACAGACAAAATCCACCCCATTGCGTACCAGCGCACACTGTACCCAAACAAGTTGAAAATCTCTACATTGGGCTGCCAGTCTATGTATAATAATTTATTCATTTGTCAAAACAAAGCCCCCTCCCTTCCTCCCCGAGGGGAGGAGTTTGAAGTTACTCTTATCGATAGATTTCCATTAACAACAATCTATTTTTCTCCTCCCCTCGGGGAGGAAGGGAGGGGGCTACTCTTACACATTAAACCTGAAGTGCATGATGTCGCCATCCTGCACCACGTATTCCTTGCCTTCCACACCCATCTTGCCGGCTTCGCGGACAGCGGCTTCCGAACCATACTTGATGTAGTCGTCGTACTTGATGACTTCGGCGCGGATGAAACCCTTCTCGAAGTCGGTATGGATGACACCAGCACACTGAGGAGCCTTCCAACCCTTCTTGTAAGTCCATGCCTTCACCTCCATCGGACCAGCCGTGATGAATGTCTGCAAGTTGAGCAATGAATAGATGGCTTTGATGAGTCGGTTGCAACCGCTCTCCGTCAGTCCGAGGTCCTCCAGGAACATCTGCTTCTCCTCGTAGGTTTCGAGTTCAGCGATGTCGGCTTCCGTCTGAGCAGAAATCACAATCAGTTCAGCTTCCTCGTCCTTGATAGCTTCGCGAACACGTTCCACGTAGTCATTACCCGTGGCAGCCGAAGCATCATCCACATTGCACACATAGAGCACAGGTTTCGTGGTAAGCAAGAACATCTGCTTCGCCACTGCTGCCTCTTCATCATTCTCCAGTTCCACCACACGTGCACTCTTGCCCTGCACCAGTGCATCCTTATAGCGCAGCAAAAGGTTGAGCTCCACCTTCGCCATCTTGTCGCCACCCACGTTGGCTTGTTTCTCCACACGCTTGATGCGGTTCTCCACCGTCTCCAAGTCCTTCAACTGAAGTTCGGTATCGATGATTTCCTTGTCGCGAACAGGGTCCACCGAACCATCCACATGCACGATGTTTCCATTGTCGAAGCAGCGCAGCACATGGATGATGGCATCACACTCACGGATGTTGCCCAAGAACTGGTTGCCCAGTCCCTCACCCTTGCTGGCACCCTTCACGAGTCCTGCAATGTCAACAATATCACAAACCGCAGGGACAATGCGCCCTGGATGAACCAATTCAGCCAATTTGGTCAGTCGCTCATCTGGCACCGACACCTGTCCCATCTGTGCATCGATGGTACAAAAAGGAAAGTTTGCCGCCTGTGCCTTGGCACTCGACAAACAATTAAACAACGTAGATTTACCAACATTCGGAAGGCCTACAATACCTGCTTTTAATGCCATATCTTCTTTAATTTATAATTAAGAATGAAGAATGTAGAATGTAAATAAAGCCCTCCATCTGGAGGTAAAAAATCTTCATTTGGAGCGAAGCAACTATTTTTCATTCTTTCATACCACTCCCCTCGCCCTTTGGAGAGGGGTTGGGGGTGAGGCTTTAATTCTTCATTTTATATTGATTCGCAAATTCTTTCGAGATGCTATTGTCAAAACTCTGGCATACCTCAGTAGCAAAGTCTATGCCACATTGCACCACCTTCGTCCACATCTCTTCCGAGAGCGTGTCGAGGTCGTCGCGCCTGATGTCGTATTTCACCAAGCCATACAGGATGCCTGCATTGAAGTTGTCGCCCGCACCAATCGTGCTGACCGTCGGAACATCCTTCACAGGGAAACGCTTCTTGACTGTCGGGCTGAGCACCAGCACGTCGCCACCTGCAGCCGTACACAACATCTGTCTGCAATAGAACTCAATTTCCTTCTGATAGATTTTCTCTGCATCGCCACTGCCAAACAGGTTCTCAAGGTCTTCCGTCGAACCGCGCACAATGTCTGCATATTCCAGGTTCTCCAGCATGTCAGCATAAATCTTGATTGCCTCCTGCTTATGAGTCCTGCGGAAATTGAAATCATAATAAATCAGTGCACCACATCGGCGGGCATATTCCAAGAACTGCTTCACCTTCGGACGAAGCACAGGATTCAGCACAAAGTACGAACCCATCATCACGATGTCGTCCTTCTTGATGCGAGGCCAGTCCACCTCCAGTCGAGCTGCTGGATAGTCCTTGTAGAACATATATTCAGCATCATTCCTCTCGTTCAGCCATGCCAACGAAATGGCACTCCTGCCTGTGGCATACACAGCCACGTAGGAATTATCGACTCCGTTGTCCTTCATGAAGTCCATGATGATGTCGCCCACCTTGTCGTTACCCGTCTCACTAATCATCGACACGTCCAATCCCAGTCGTCCTAACGAGATGATGCCATTGAAGGTGCTGCCACCAGGCACAGCTGCCGTCGGTTTCCCATTCTTGAAGATGATGTCCATGATGGTCTCACCGATACCAATGATTTTGCGTCCTCTATCTTCCATGCTTATCGTTCTAAAAGTATAAGGTCAAAAGTATAAAGTCTAAACATCCGGATGGAATATTCTTCATTTTTCATTCTTCATTACTGTCCTATCAGTTTTTCAATCTCCTCCACCGTAGTCACGCGTTCCATCACCTCGTTCCAAGGCTTATTCACCACACCGCGACCAACAAGCTCATCTAAAAACTCAAACAACTTGTCGTAGAATCCATCGATGTTCCAGAAAATCACCTTCTTCTTGTGCATGCCAAACGTGTTCGAAGCAATGGCAGAGAAAGCCTCATCGAGCGTACCAGCACTACCTGGCAGTACAATCATCACATCCGACTCACCAATCAACCATTGCTTGCGGTCGTTCAAGTCTTCGCAATAGAAAGTAATATCCACGCAATCGCTCACGCGTCCAGCCTCCACCAGTTTTCGTGGCACCACACCGAACACCTTGCCGCCAGCTTCCTTCGTAGCCTTCGCCACAGCCTCCATCAGTCCAGAGCTGTTGCCGCCATACACCAGCGTCTTGCCAGCCTTGCCCAGCATCCGACCCAGTTCAGCAGCCTTATCATAGAATTTCTGCTCCATCTCATTCGACGATGCACAGAAAACACCTATCTTTTCCATATCAGTATTATAAACTTTTTAAGTTCACACCTCTATAACTTTGCAAAGTTACGCAATTTTTTTCTCATGACCTAATCTATAAAAAACTTTAGACATTATCAACATTCGTTTCAGAGGTAGAAGCACTGAAAAACAATAGGCAGGCGGTTACTATCATTCACCGTCTGCCTAAATTCTTTATTTTCTATGATCTAAAGAAAGCCACCTTCTGCTTCCCCCGAGTGGAGAGAAACCATCCGGATGGAATTCTTCATTTTTCATTCTTCATTCTTCATTTTATCTTACTTCGTCTTGTTGACACGCTTGGCAAGACCAATGGCACCTGTAGGACACACCAGTCGGCAGAGGTGACAACCTACGCACTTGGCACCGATGAGGTGCGGTTGACGCGTCTCACCATCGAAGTTGATTGCCTGATGACCGCCATCCCTGCAAGAGGTGTAGCAACGACCGCAGCCAATACACTTCTCATGGTCAAACTTAGGGTAAACGATGGTCTCACGGTCCAAATTGGATGGAAGTGAGAAATTCGGCAACTGCTCACCAACAAGAGCATCCAATTGCTCGATGCCACGCTCCACCATGTAGTTTTGCATACCAAGTATGAGGTCGTCGATGATGCGATAACCGTACTCCATCACAGCAGTACATACCTGCACGTTTCGGCAACCCAACTGGATAAATTCCAATGCATCGCGCCATGTTTCGATACCGCCTATACCACTATACTCAATCTTCTTCATGATTTTGTTCGAAGCCATCTCGTAGATGAAACGCAGAGCGATAGGTTTCACAGCGCGACCCGAATAGCCCGAAACAGTCTGCTTTTCGCTCACCGCTGCCGATGGCGACATCGTGATACTCTTGATGGTGTTGATAGCCGAGATGCAATCAGCACCAGCAAAATAACAACCCATCGCAGGCTGATTGATTTGAGTGATGTTTGGCGTCATCTTGGCAATGACAGGAATCTTCACATTGCGCTTCACGTATGCCGTATAGAATGTGACCAGTTCGGCATCCTGACCCACATCGCTACCCATACCTGCCAGTCGCATCTGAGGGCACGAGAAATTCAGCTCCACAGCATCCACACCAGCCGCCTCAGCCATCTTCGCCAGTTCTATCCATTCCTCCTCTGCCTGACCCATGATAGAAGCAATCACCACCTTCGAAGGATAGTCATGCTTCAGTCGGCGCAGGATGTCAAAATCCACATACACAGGGTTCTCGCTGAGTTGCTCCATATTGCGGAAACCTGCGAACGACGTACCGTTATTCTTCACGGCATCGAAGCGAGGCGACACCTCATGGATGTCCTCCATGCAGATAGTTTTGTAGAAAACACCAGCCCAACCAGCATCAAAGGCACGTGCCACCATCTCGTAGTTGGTACAAACGGCAGAGGACGCAAGGAAGAACGGATTCTCGCAAGGAATGCCACAGAAGTCGATAGCGAGGGAAGGTTTGTTTTCTCTAACAGCAACATAGTCACGCTCCACCGAACGAAGCAACTGAGTGATTCTGATAGGTCTGTCGTAGTGAATGCAAGCCTCCTCAGCCTGCTTCAATTCTTCGTCCGTACACTCGGCAACCCACTGACCAGCCAATCTTTCGTTGCCAAAACGGATAGCGCGAATAGCGCGGGCAGGGTCGCCCTTTTTGCATACACGACTGCAAGGAGCATCTGCGCAGAGCAGACAGCGGGCAGCCTCTTCATTG
Organism: uncultured Prevotellaceae bacterium; assembly: GCA_900313845.1. Classification (GTDB taxonomy): domain Bacteria; phylum Bacteroidota; class Bacteroidia; order Bacteroidales; family Bacteroidaceae; genus UBA3839. Next base: position 1,643 of record OMTC01000032.1, on the reverse strand, counting down.
ATGTGCATCATATTATTCGATTTCAGTTTCTAGTTAATAAATAAGGTGAACGTATAGGTACAAAACAAAAAGTTTAATAATTCCTAAGTCAATGCGCAAAGTTTCATTAGCACTTTCTAACGATTCTTCCATTTCTTTCCGTCTTTCGTAAGAATCAATCCTCGATAGTGCTCATCCACTTGCATGCCTTGCAAATTATAGCGAATGCTCTCCGAATTTCCAGCATCGAAGCCTTCGAAATGTATGGATTCAGCAGCAGTGGTATTCTTCATGTCGAGTATGTAGTCGGAATAAGAAATCACTTTGCCATCCACAATCACATAGAGTCCCGCGTCGGTGCCCGCATAGAGAATGCCATCGTTGAGAAGGAAACGCATAATGGTGGGAACTTCCGCTGGGTAAGCATCGAATCTGTTCCCATCAAACTGATACAGACTGGTTTTCGGATTGGTCTCAAGCCACAACCTGTCTTCCGCATCCACGCCTATCTTAAACCATTTCGTGTTCGGACTGTTGGAATTGTCAGAAGTATAGTTCGTCACCTCATTCCCAACGATTTCCTGAAGATAAGTTGCATTGGGTGCCACCCACACGTGCCCCTTGGAATCGGGTGCGATGCCATACGCATGACCGATGCCAATAGGAAGGGTTTCCACCTCGTTCGTGGCACTATTGTAATGATAGGCTCCCGAACCAGTGTAAGTGCCACAAAACCAGAAATCACGTCCAGAACTGTCGAAAACAACATCCGATGGATGACAAATGGAAGAGAATGGATTGTAACTATAGGTTTCAAGCACAGAAAAGAGATTCACCCGTTGTACGTCCACTCCAATCACCCAAACATTGCCCTGCGAGTCTGTCCGCACAAACCTTGGTTGTCTCTTTGCAGAAATGTGAGAATAACTTTCGAAGCCACCCTCTGAATCAAGGGAACGTGTCCATATTTGAAAGGTATTGTCGATAGCCCAGATGGTAGAAGCATCCACGGCAACACTCTGGAAATAGCTCACATTTTCCGCCTCGGGCAAAGCTAACACAACCTGTTTCTGACTCTCATCCACCACTCCCTTCGCCACTCGCACCACTCCCTTCGTGGTGGCAAGATACAGGTAATCTGAAGAAGCAGCAATGTCGTAAACCGAATAGTCCTGTGTCACCTGGGCATTTGCCAACGCAGCCATGAATAATGCTGCAAATGTGAAAAATAAACTTTTCATGATTTTATATTTTGTTATTATCTGTAATGAAAAAATTTCAAAACGACGGAGTAGCGAGAGCAAAGTCAAGCTTGCTTGAATTATGCCGAGTCGTGACAGAGATAGACTATTGTCAAATGTGCCAAGTTATTTTATTTATCGTTACTTACTCCTCCTGTTCGTAATAGTATGAGTAGTCAATACCCTTCATAAAGATTTCACGGTCATCTATTCTGTCTGTCATTGCCCCTTGCAATAAGGTCTTGATTGAATTAGCATTCGTAGTACTCTTTCGCATGGCTTCCAGATAGTCTTTCTTATTAATCTTGCTCCAATCGACACATAGTTTGCCATCAGGAGCTACAAATTTGAAGTGGTTAGTGACACTAACCAGTTCAATATTTTCCTTTACCATTTTACCTTTTAGGTATTTCCAATAGTTAC
>OMTC01000189.1 GCA_900313845.1 uncultured Prevotellaceae bacterium | reverse complement strand
CATAGCCACCATCAGGGTCAAGTTCATGACGGTCAACACCCTTGATGAGCACTGGCTGTCCGTTCACGAGCAACTGGGCATCCTTGATTTCCACCTTACGGAAACCTACATGCTGAGGGATGCACTCCAAAAGCTTATCGCCATCGTAGAGGGAAGCATAGAGGGTGTAGAGATTTGGAGCTTCTGCCGACCACTTCAAAGGATTCGTGAACGAAGCCTCCACTTCTGCCCAACCGTTGTCGTTAATCACGGCTGAAGCCATCGAGGCAGGAGCGATGTCCTTGCCATCAGGTGCGATGAGTTGCAGCGTCACTTTCTTGCCACGAGCCTCAGGTGCATCAATCTTGATTTTCAGTTTACCGTCCTGATAGTTGTTCACGAGGTCAGGCGTGATGAAAATATCATTGATATGTGCCTTTGGACGTGCATAGATGTAGGTTTCGCGGGCAATACCGCAAAGGCGCCAGAAGTCCTGGTCCTCGAGATAGGAACCGTCGCACCAACGCATGATTTGCATCGCAATGAGATTTTGCTTGCCTAAAAGAAGATAAGGTGTGATGTCGAACTCGGCTGCCACCTTCGAATCTTCGCTATAACCCACATACACGCCATTCACCCAAACGGAGATGTTGCTCGTTGCAGAACCGATGTGCATGATGACCTGCTGGTCTGCCCATTCAGCTGGAATCTTGAAGGAACGGCGATAGGAGCCGACATGGTTGTTGAGGTCTTGCACGGTTGGAGGATTGGTTGCCCAGTCATTGCGCCATGCATACTGGTTGTTCACGTAGATAGGGTCGCCAAATCCATTGAGTTCCCACATACCAGGCACTGGCATCTTGTCCCAACCTGATTCGCTGTAATCGGTGGAGAAGAAATTCTGAGGACGCTCGTTGGCATTCTTCACCCATTTGAATTTCCAGTCTCCTTCCAACGACAAATAACGATTCGACTTGTCCTTTCTGCCTGCTTGGGCACGTTCAGCCGTTTCGTATGCAAAGAAATCAGAGACGTTAGGAAGACGATTCTCGGCATTCTTCCCTGGGTCGTTCCACATAGGTGTGTTTTGTGCCACCAGGCTTGAAGCAAACAGCCAAGCACAAAGGGCTAAAATTCTGTTACGTTTCATATTAGTTAATATTTAGTTGGTTAATCTTTACGTTCTGACTTTAGTTTTGACTCGGGCTTCTTCGCATTCAAGCGCTTGGCACGTGCCATCTGGCGATTCTGCACCTGTTGCCATTGTTCCTTGGCAAGTTCCTGCATATCCACCACTTCGTCTTTCTCATCAACAATCTCAAAACCGAGCATGGTTTCAATCACGTCTTCCATCGTGACGATGCCACGCATGGAGCCGTATTCGTCGATAATCACGGAGATATGCTCTTTCTTCTCGAGCAACTTTTCCCAGATGTTGGACACGCTCTCATCTTCATTGAAAGAGAGGATTGGACGCGCCAAGTCCTTCAATTTGATATTGAACTTGTCTTGCGCCAGTTTTTCGAGGATTTCCTGCTTCAGCACATAGCCCGTGATATAGTCGTCGTTCTCCTCTTCATAGAGGGGTATGCGGGAGAACTTGGCGAAGTCGTCGCTATTGTAGAATTCACGAATGGTTTGTGAACTCTCTGCCATCGTCACAACACTCGAAGGGGTCATGATTTCGTGTGCAGTGACATCATCCAGTTTCAGCAGATTCTGAATCATCTTGTTTTCCTCCTTTTCCAGCACTCCTTCTTCGGCACCAGTGGAAACCATTGCCACCACTTCCTCTCGACTGACGGAAGGCGCAGAGTCATCTGTCAGCAAATGGGTGAACTTCTCCACCAGCCAAACAATAGGGTAAGTGATGCAAATCATGCCCTGAATGACGGCTGATGCTGGCACAGCAAGGTTGCGCCAATAATTGGAGCCAATCGTCTTTGGAATGATTTCGCTGAAAACGAGAATCAAGAAGGTGAAAAGACCTGAGATAACACCAACTCCCGTACTCTGAAACAACTTGGCTGCCTCTGCACCCACAAGCGATGCACCCACCGTGTTGGCGATGGTGTTGACAATCAGGATGGCAGAGATTGGGCGGTCGATGTCGGTTTTGAGTTTCTTCAAACGCGCAGCACCTTTCGCCCCTTGTTGCTCAAGGGTGTTGATGAATGTAATAGGAGTTGAAAGTATCGTTGCTTCGAGCACTGAACAAATAGAAGACACAACAAGTGCCAGAAGCATATACGTGATTAACGGACCGACATTTCCGTCGGTAGAAAGCGAATTAAATAAGTTACTAAACCCATCCGCGGGGTATGAATCTGAATTCATTAAGAGTTAAACATTGGTTTATGCTGCAAATTTACTATAAAAATGAGAAATAGAAAAGGAATACAGCAAATTTTTTACCAAAAGAGAATTGTTAAAGCCATTTGAGGAAAAACGAGGAATTATCTTTTCACATAAACAATATGTGTTCCTTTGCCACTTGTACCGAGTCCCGAAGCCTCATCTGCCACGAATTTACGCAATTCATAACGGGCAGACGTCAACGAGAGTCCCGTCAGTTCGGCATATTCCTTCGCATGGAAAAAAGGATGACTCTCCAAATAGTTCAATGCCATCTGCAAGCGCTCCTCCTCACTTGTGCCAGGCGACTTGATTTTCCTCGTTTCACTACGTTCCAAAACCACATTGTCATTCAAATCATCTAAAAAACCACGGTCCACCTTGAAAATCACCTTCTTCACTTCCACACTCTGTGCATTGCGTTTCGTCTCGTCCGAATCATCATCCGTCGCCTCCATTTCTTTTCCTTTACTCAAACCTAATGCAATGCGAAAACTTCCCAATCCATCAATAGTCACCGTATGTCCTAACGCCAGATAATGAATGAGCGTATTACGAATAATTCGCACCGCTGCATACATCGCTTCCTCCGATAGTCCCGAGCCAGGCATTCCCATCCTCCTGAACAAATACTCACTACTGATATTTGAATATCTCTCCGTCCGAAAATAACTTTTCTTCTCGCCTGTCTTATTGAAGTCAGGCACCTCTTGCTTGTAATATTTCATTGTATATTAAGATTTGATGATTGATATTTTTACATTTTAATGATTGATATTTTACATTTTGATGATTGGTTTATTTACATAGGGGATAAAACTTTCCGCAAAAGTACATATTTTTTTCAAATTCTGTGATACAAACTTACAACTTTTTGGAAAAAAACTTAAAGCAAAGTCTTTGCGTATAAGAGCGAAACCTTTGCTTTTATACGCAAAGGCTCTGCTTATAAAAGCAAAGTCTTTGCTCCAAGTTTATTCCACGCATCCACTAAGTTTGAAACAAAGTCCTGGAAAGTAAGAAATGAAGAACTACCAAGTTTTATTCGAAGCAACAGAAAGGATGAATCGATGCTATTATTGGAAGTCCTGAAAGGACGACAGAACACAGGCAGGTGGTGAAGCGTAGCGGAACCCCTGCTATGTGGTGCAAGGTAAACAGAGTGCCGAAGGTACGACGGATAAGTAGGCAAATGGCTCCGTCACCCCCATGGGGTTCTGTTATTGGGCATCACTTAGCAGGGGTTCCGTGCTTCGCACTTCACCGCCTGCCTGTGTTCTTTCATGCCTTCGGCATTTTTAGCGGACACCAATAATTTCTAATTTCAATTTGAAAAATGCCAGCATTTTTTATTGGTGAAATAAATTAACTAAGTATTGATGTAGAATAACTGTATTTTATCTCTTTGTCCTTTATTTTATCTCATGGTTAACAAAAACAAATAATGATTGGTTACATCCTATCAATGATTTTTGTAAATTTGCACCATGAAATCAATAAAAACAGTTTTTATTGCCTTACTGTTGATGACAGGAGGTATTGCTATGGCTCAAACAAAGAGCCAAATTGAGGGAGATTTACATGCGGACTTCGTCAGCAGCTATATCTGGCGTGGTCTCCAGTTAGGACGCGTATCTTTTCAGCCAGAGATGTCTGTGGAATGGAAAGGACTGAGCCTCTCGGCATGGGGTAGCGTGGGACTAACCAACCACAAAGACGACAGGCAGGAGATAGATATGACACTACAGTATCAGACAGGCGGACTCTCAGTGGGTGTCATTGACTATTGGACTGACGAGAATGACAAGCGTTACTTCTATTACAAAAAGGGCAAGACAGGACATGCTTTCGAAGGTTTCGTTGGATACGACTTCGGTCCTCTATCAGCTTCATGGCAGACTTTTTTCGCAGGTGCTGACTATCAAGAGGAAGACGACAAGCGTGCCTTCAGTTCTTACTTCCAATTGGAAGCTCCATTCCGTCTTGCCACTTGCGATTGGGAGGCTACAGCAGGTTTCGTACCTTGGGAGTCTGATTATTACGAAACCTCGGGATTCAGCGTAACATATCTTTCGTTACGTGCTACAAAGAGCATCAACATCACAGATTCTTTCTCACTACCTTTGTTTGGTCAACT
>OMTC01000239.1 GCA_900313845.1 uncultured Prevotellaceae bacterium | reverse complement strand
TCGCGCTCAAAGAGAATCTTATTGATGCCTCCAGGTTTCTGGTCGCTCAAGTCCTCGTTGAGTTCGATGAGTCGTCCCGTCTCGCAGAAAACATACACCTTGCCATCATCGTCGAAGAAGAGCGAACCATCGTGCATGTGCTTTGGACGTGAGAGGAGAGTCCAAGGTCCTGCAGCATCTTTGGCGGTGTAGATAAATCCTTTCCCTGGTGCCCCGTTGGCAGTGAACCACACATAGAACTGACCGTTGTGGTAGCGGATGGAAGAAGCCCATTGACCCTGTCCATACGCGCTTTCGTGGTCAAGCAAGTCGTAACGAGGTCCGTCGTCGATACGAGGGAATACATAGGAAATGGTTTCCCAATGTTGCATATCGCTGGAACGCATCACTGGCGCACCTGGCATGAGGTGCATGGTGGTGCTAATCAGGTAGTAATAGTCACCCACTCGGCAAATCGACATATCTGGCACATCAGCATAGATAATAGGATTGCGATAGCCTTGCGCATCGGCAGAAAGCGAAGCGTTCAGCGAGAAGAGTGAAGCGAGAACGATGAATTTTGTGAAAGAAAAAAGTTTACGTATCATAAGCAAATGAATTTATTTTTATACAAAGGCTTTTTTCGTCTTGGCACAGTATGGTTGCCAAAACTACTTCGATTGCAAAGATACGTTGATTTTGTGTTTTTCAGTTTCTGATATGTTACAAGAATTTTCGTATTTGATAACTACTCCCCCAATCATTCAATTTTATTTCACCAAAACTTTCTTCCCATTCACGATGTTGATACCTTCCACAGGAGCAGAATGGGCGATTCCATCGAGAGAAATGTAGTATTTTGGGCGTTTGTTGTTGGATTCCATCTCAATATCGTTCACAGCTAATAATTCGTCAATTTCATCGAGAGAACTCAGAAAGCCAATATAGGAAATGCGAGCCGTTCCACTGGTTGATGTCAGTCCGAAAATGGTTGCACCCGTACAGAAATCCCATTCGTCACCTGTGCAATTGCCATCAAGTCCGCTTTGCGTGATGTCCCAAACCACTATTTTTTTCGTTCCTGAACTACGGGTAGTGGTAGGTGGCACCTGACTTCCCTGATTCACACCGTTGAGCCACCAGAGATAGCTCTTTCCGCTACTCAAGTTCAAACCTTCGCCTATCACCGTGAAATACTTCTGTGCAGCCTTCACATTGTATTCAAGATTCTCATAGTCGAGCATCAGGCAAACATTGTTGTTGCCTGATGCTTTCACTGTGATGATGTTATCTGTTGTGTTATAAGAAATGTTATTCTGAGAAACACGTCCGCTGTCACCCGTTTTCCAATTCGTAGCTTGGAACTTATAGAACTTCCCATCGTATCCACTCACCAATCGCAAGTAATAGAGACCTGGAAGAACCGTATTATTTTCTGCCACGAACTTGAAAACGAATTGCGACTTCGCACTGCCGTCGGCATTCACTGCCATTTCCTTTGGCAATTCAATCTCCACGTTGTAGAAACCATTGCTTTCCGCATTCTTATGACGGGCAGGGATGGTTACGGTCTGCAATTTCACACCATCTATATATATAGTACCCACGCGACCCTTGTCAGCAGTGGTGAAACGGCACATGATAGCGAGCGAATCCTTCACAAGCGATTTGTTTTGCAAGGTGTATTGCACATAGCCATTCCTCTGAGCGTCACGATAGAACTCGCCGTTATAACTGCCATACGAAGAATTGGTGGAATAGCTGGCTTCATGTCCTGCCTCACTCTGTTGCTCGCCTGTAGCCACGTAGTCGATGGTGCGTGCAATCAATGCGGCAGCGGCTGCATCTGCCTTACCCATATCGCTTTCTTCATAAGCCTCAGCGGTCTGCGCATACCAATAGCAACTGTAGCGAGCATGCTGAATCTGGTAGAATGGCACGAGCGTCAACTTGTCCCAATTGCCCTTGCTCTGCGTGCTCTTAGCATCGATGGTGAATGTCAAGTCGCTCACCTTCTTGATGCGTTGGAGCAAATCACTGCGATTACCAATGAGAAGCGGTGCACTACTCAGCGACTTGCTTGTTGCCATCGCTCCTGGGCTGTGGTCCATGCGTCCCTCACCCGCATATTCGTTCTTCAATTGCTCATATTCCAAACCCGTTGCCTTGGCATCGGCAGCATTCATCGCAGTGGTTTGTGCTGCCAAAAGGATTGGTCCGTACTTGAAAGCCACATAGTCGGTATAGTTTGGACATTCCTCATAGCGAAGTGACATTGGCAGATTGATTTCTACCACATCACCCTTTTTCACTTTCACCTGAACGTATGAAGCCACTCCTTCCTTCACGCTCACACTCTGCTTCTTGCCATTCACACTGACGGAAAAGTCATTACCCACCCATGCTGGATGACGAACCGCCAAATTGAAACTGCCCTTATCAATCGTCAGTTTCGTACTCTGCACGAAAGGGAACTCAGTGGTTTGTGTCACACCAAATTTGTCGGAGTTCAACTTGCTTGCCGTGAACTGGTTCACATAGAGCGTGCCATTGTCTGTGCTATGCGTATAGATGAAATGTCCGTATTTGGCATGGTTTTCCATACCTGTGCCCACGCAGCACCACATGCCCTGATTCACTTTCGAATAAATGCGATAGGATTGTGGACGAAGCGTCGTGAAATAAACGTAGCCACCCGTCTTAGGGTCTTGAGTGGAAAGGATATGGTTCCATGTGGTGGATTCGTAGAAATCCGCATACTTGGCGTCATGGGTTTCATCGAACAAATCCTCTGACAGTTTCAACATATTGTTGGAGTTGCAACTCTCGGGACCTTCCAAGTTTTCCATATACTGAGAACCACGATTGGCTGCCAAGAAATGCTCACTCACACTGTTTCCACCAATTGCCACCGTGCGATGCTCCACCACATCCTGCCAGAAGTTGTGAGCAGCTTTCTGATAAGTGGTGGCAGTGTTGTCCAACTGATAAATGCGTTCAAAACCAATATATTTAGGTACCTGCGTGTTGGCATGCTTACCATCGAGGAATGTAGTGTTCAGCGTTTGCATATTCTCCACCATCGTGTTGTGGCTGAATTTCTTGGCAGCAGTCAGGTATTTCTTGTCACCAAAGATTTTATAAGCATCTGCCAAGGTTTCGTTCATACCGCCATGCTCCCATCCCAACACGGTTTGCATGTCGGACGTATTCAATTTGCTCACCACATTCACGCTCCAATCGCACAGTTTTCGATACAACTCTTTAGCCACTTCGCTCTTCGTGTAGAGCCAAGCATCACGCAAACCTGCCAACACCTTGTGCTCGCAATAGAAAGGTACCCATCCACCATACTGACGGAAAGCAGTCAGGTCATTGGCATAAAGTCCTGTCCAAATCTGATTGATGGGCTGTCCTCCAATGAATCCATACATTCCCTGTGTATTGCTGTCGTAGGCATCTTGGCAATCCTTGAGGATATTCAAGCAATAATCGAGGCATTCTTTCATCTTCGTCTTAGTGGCAGCATCGTCGGTAGCTGCATACGCCAAAGCAAGGGCAGTGAGATAATGTCCGCCCACATGTCCTTCCAAACTCCAAGACGACTGTCCCCAGTTGGAAAAAGAAGGATGTTTCGTTTCCCAACCATTATATTTTGAACCACTCTTCTTCGAAAGTCCTGCTTGACGGATGAACGACTCTTCTTCGAAAGTCCTGCTTGACGGATGAACGGAGTAAGCAAACGATCTGCATCATATTCCAGCAAAAGTTTGTTGTTGATATCCATCGCGGTTTTCAGCGGACCATCCAACAGTGTCACCTCATTCAAGTCGAAATGTTCAGGATAGATGTCGCTTTGAGCACGAAGATTCTGAGAAAAAGCGAGCAACACACCCGCCAACAAAATAGATGATTTAATTTTCATGAACAATAGGTTTTGAAATCCTTGTGAATAAAATTTTTGCAAATATCGTAAAAAACACACTCTCGCACAAATTTCTCACCAACGAAAAAAGGCGAATTTATCAGTGTTTTTACAAAATCTAAAAAAGATGATACAGTCAGTTTACAAAATTTATAGATAACGAAACATATTTGATAGTCTTTTACTAAAAAACTCCCTAACTTTGCATCGTCAACGAAAAAGAACAAAAGTTGGCAAAAGTTAATGAAGATTTTTTCTATATTTCATATTGGTTAGATAGTTAGTAATATTATAGTTAGTTAAAGGTTTCATTCTTGCGATTCGATGCTGCGACAGCATTGAATCGTTTTTTTTATGTCAACAAAGCCAAAAATCTTCCAACAAATCACTAACTTTGCAGCAAAGTTAATAATTATTTGAGATAAACCATGAAAAAAGCATTCATTTTTTTGCTTGTCAGCATCTTGACAAGCACACTTTCCGCACAATCGGATTTTCATGAGTGGGCAAAGACTCCTCCTATGGGATGGAACTCTTGGGATTGTTATTATTCCTCAGTGACCGAACAACAAGTGAGAAACAACGCAGAATACATGCGCGATTATCTCAAAGACTACGGATGGGAATACGTGGTAGTGGATATTCGTTGGTTCACCGACGATAAAAATTCCTACTACAACCAATCAAACCCTGTCTATACGATGGACGAATACGGTCGCTATATGCCCGACACCAAGCGATTCCCTTCGGCTGCCGATGGCAATGGATTCAAAAAACTTGCTGACGACATCCATGCGATGGGTTTGAAATTCGGTATTCACATCATGCGTGGTGTGCCAAAGCAGGCAGTCATCAAAAAGCTTCCTATCCTTGATAGTGAGTACAAATGCAACCAAATCTACAACACGGACTCACTCTGCACGTGGTTGAGCGACAACTACACGGTGGATTGCAGAAAACCTGGAGCACAGGACTACTACAACTCCATCTTCAAGCTCTATGCGGAATGGGGAGTCGATTTCATCAAGATTGACGACCTCAGCCGACCTTACCACGACGGAGAGATAGGTCTCATCCGCAACGCCATTGACCAATGCGGACGTCCTATCGTGATGAGTATGAGCCCTGGTGCCACACCTCTTAATAAATGGGAGAGTTGCCAGCAGCATGCCAACATGTGGCGCATGATGGACGACCTTTGGGACAAATGGAGCGACATCGCAGCCGTATTCCGTTTGGCGGAGAACTGGAACCAGTACCGTATCGAAGGCAGTTATCCCGACTGCGATATGTTGCCTTTGGGAAAGATTGCCATGAACAACAACGGTGGAAAAGGTCGTTTCTCCAATCTCACAGAGAACGAGCAATACACGATGATGAACCTTTGGAGCATCTTCAAGTCTCCGCTCATGTTTGGTGGCGACATGACCTATAACACTGAGTTCACAAAAGGTTTGATGACCAATGCGGATGTTATCAACATCGACCAGAACTCCGTGAACAACCGTTTGGTCAGCAACAATGGTTCTGGCGTGATATGGACTGCCGACGAACCTGACAGCAAAGTAAAATATGCAGCCATGTTCAACCTCAGTTCCTCAGACAATTGGATTCGTGCGAACGAAGCACTCTTTTCCACGGAAACAATCTCACTTCTCACCACTGGTTTTGGCCAACAAGTGGAAGTTGACATTCCTGCAGGTAGCAAGGTGCTCTCTCTCGTTGCCGATGATTCAGGCGACAACTTCAATTACGACCATGCCGACTGGGTGAATATCTGGATTCGCTTGGAAAATGGCGACAGTGTGCGCCTCACCCAAAGCGATGTGATACGTCAGGATGTGTCGCGTACCTATTATAAAAGAGTGAATTGGAACAAGAACATCAACAGCGGCACGCTTCGCATCAATGGCAAAGCATACAGCAATGGATTCAGCTATGAGTCAAACGGAATCCTCGTCTTCAAACTTCCTCAAGGAGCAGTGCATTTCTCAGGCTTCTGTGGCATTGACGATACGGGTCGCACGCAAAGCGGTGCCACTTCTTCCATCAAGTTCATGGTATTCAACGAGGACCCTACTTACCGCTCAGTCTGCAATCCTGCTCATGCTGTGGCAAACAGTGACTTGGTAAGCGGTAAATTCCAAGCGGAAGGAACAAACATCGAAGCCGACATCACAGGTGCCCAAAAACTTTACCTTGTGGTGACAGATGCTGGCGACGGCTATAGTTACGACCATGCCGACTGGATTAACCCAACGCTCATAGATGCCGATGGAAACGAAACAAAACTCACTTCTTTCCCATACGAAAGTAGCAAGACGAGTTGGAAAGACATCTCCAATTATGGACAGAACGTGGATGGCGGAACGCTCGTCGTGAATGGACAAGAATATGCCGATGGAATCGGCACAAATGCCAGTAGCATCATCACCTACGCATTGCCTCCAAGCCATCCATTTGTCAAATTCCGCAGTTTCGTGGGATATGACGAGGGTGTGAAAAAGAATATCAACAGCGGTGTGACGATGGAATTCCTTGTTTTCACTTCCGACCCAACTGCCACAGACAGTCTCAAGCTCGCACTCGACCTCAGTTCTCTTGGCATACCAGCAGGTGAGAAATGCGAAATCAGCGACCTTTGGACGAAAGAGTCGCTCGGCACCTTCTCTGGTTCGCAATACATCGCCACCCTCGCCAGTCATGCCTCCCAGATGCTGAAGATTGTGCCAACAGGCGAAATGGATGCTATTTCTGCCCTACCCTCCGACCAAGAACCTTCGATGAATTCGGCAAAAACCAGCAATTCGTTTCCCGATGGCATCTATTCCCTCCAAGGTAAACGAATAGCCTCAACCGATACTGCACTTCCTCACGGCGTCTATCTCCAATCTGCCAATCACCACATCAAGAAGATTGCGAAATAGAACTTGAAACGCATTACATCTATAATGACAATAGTTGTCTTAGGAAAGAAATTAGAATAATTATCATACTTACTCCAAAAAATTTGGTGTTGTTTAAAACAAAAAAACATATTATTTCTGAATAAATTATTCTAATTATTCTAATTTCTTTCCTAAATCAAACCAGTAAATTGTTTTTGTGAA